>NZ_JALQDB010000019.1:0-51063 GCF_023631465.1 Caballeronia sp. GAWG1-1 | reverse complement strand
GATGATAGTGCGGATCTCCCGTGTGAAAGTAGGTAATCGTCAGGCTCCTCATGCAGCAACAAAAACCCCACCCCCAAACAGGTGGGGTTTTTGCATTTCTGCAGCGTTTGGCTGATCTGCCGGATTCGATCAGCCGTGCACGCCTTGATCGCGCGATAAAATCAGCAAAACATTGCGCAGCCGATTGCCATTCGAGTTCCCATGCTACGTTTAAGCGAAATCAAGCTTCCGCTCGATCATCCTGATTCGGCCATCAAGCCTGCGGTCATCGCGCGCCTTGGAGAAATCGGCGTGACGTCAAGCGAACTCGTGCGCTTCCATGTCTTTCGCCGCGCGCACGATGCACGCAAGCGCGCCGACATCAAGCTTACGTACATCATCGATGTGGAGTTGGCGGATGAAGCGTCGGTGCTCGCGCGACTAAAGGCCCGGCCGCATCCGCATGTCGGCATTACGCCGGATATGGCTTACCACTTCGTGGCCAAGGCGCCTGAAGCATCGAGCCAGCTTCGCCCCGTCGTCATCGGCATGGGGCCGTGTGGGCTGTTTGCCGGGCTGATTCTCGCGCAAATGGGTTTTCGCCCGATCATCCTCGAGCGTGGAAAAGCCGTGCGCGAGCGGACGAAAGATACTTGGGGTCTGTGGCGCCGAAACGAGCTTAACCCGGAATCCAATGTGCAGTTCGGTGAAGGCGGCGCTGGCACCTTCTCCGATGGCAAGCTCTACAGTCAAATCAAGGATCCGAAGCACTACGGGCGCAAAGTCCTCGACGAGTTCGTCAAAGCGGGCGCGCCTGAAGACATCCTGTATCTGAGCCGGCCGCATATCGGCACGTTTCGACTGGTCAGCATGGTCGAAAAGATGCGCGCGAATATTCATCAACTCGGCGGCGAAGTACGATTCGAGCAGCGCGTCGAGGATATCGACATCGACGATGGCAAGGTGCGCGGTCTACGCCTGTCGAGCGGAGAAACGCTGCGTTGCGATCACGTTGTGCTGGCCGTCGGACATAGCGCGCGCGACACCTTCCAGATGTTGCACGATCGCGGCGTTTTCCTGGAAGCGAAGCCGTTTTCGCTCGGGTTTCGTATCGAGCATCCGCAGGGCATTATCGATCGGAGCCGTTTCGGCAAATTTGCCGGTCACGAACGGCTTGGCGCCGCGGACTATAAAGTCGTCCACCATTGCAGCAACGGCCGCGCTGTCTACAGCTTTTGCATGTGTCCTGGCGGAACGGTTGTCGCGGCGACGTCGGAGCCCGGCCGAGTCGTGACCAATGGCATGAGCCAGTACTCGCGCGCGGAACGTAATGCGAACGCGGGTATCGTCGTCGGCATCACGCCGGAAGATTATCCGGGCGGTCCACTCGCGGGCATCGCCTTCCAGCGCATGTGGGAAGAGCGTGCGTTCGAACTGGGCGGCGGCGATTACAGCGCGCCTGCACAGCTTGTGGGCGACTTCATCGCGAGGCGCGCTTCGACATCGCTTGGATCGGTCGTGCCTTCGTACAAGCCAGGCGTCAAGCCGACCGATCTCAGCACCGCGTTGCCCGATTATGTGATCGAAGCCATCCGAGAAGCACTGCCTGAGCTCGATAAGAAGATCCCCGGCTTCGCGATGCACGACGCCGTTCTCACTGGCGTCGAGACGCGCACGTCGTCGCCGCTGCGGGTGCGCCGCAATAATGACGATTACCAAAGCGTCAATGTCGAAGGCTTGTATCCGGCGGGCGAGGGCGCGGGTTATGCGGGCGGGATCTATTCAGCGGCGATCGACGGAATCGAAGTCGCGGAGGCCGTCGCGTTGAGGATGATGGCGGAACATGAGGCGGCCGTCCGGTAACGTCGCGACTCATTTGCAATCCATGCAAACGTCGAAGAGACATAACCAACGCCCATTGCCTCAAAAACGAAAAAGGGCGCATCGTCACCGTTGCGCCCTTTCATCCGCATCAAAAAACCTCAAGTAACCACGCCCACCTGCCAGGGCACGAACTCACTCTGCCCATACCCGTGCAGTTCGCTCTTCGATGCCACGCCCGACGCGCAGTCCAGCATCATCTGAAAAATCTGATCGCCGAGTTGCCCAATGCTCGCCGTTCCATCGATCACGCCGCCGCAGTTGATATCCATATCCTCTTCTTGCCGCTCCCAGAGCGCGGTGTTCGTCGCGAGCTTGAGCGATGGCGAAGGCGCGCAGCCGTAAGCCGAACCACGTCCGGTCGTGAAGCAGATGAGATTCGCGCCCGAAGCAACCTGACCCGTTGCGGACATCGGATCGTAGCCGGGTGAATCCATGAACACGAAGCCCTTGGCGTCGACGCGCTGCGCGTACTCATAAACCTCGACGAGATTGGTCGTGCCGCCCTTGGCCACCGCGCCAAGCGACTTTTCGAGAATCGTGGTCAGCCCGCCGACCTTGTTGCCCGCCGACGGATTGTTGTCCATCGCCGCACCGTTGCGCGCGCAATAGTCCTCCCACCACTTGATACGCGTCAGCAGTTTCTCGCCGACTTCACGGCTGACCGCGCGCCGCGTCAGCAAATGTTCCGCGCCATAAACCTCCGGTGTCTCGGAGAGAATCGCCGTGCCGCCATGCGCGACGAGTTTGTCGACGGCCGCGCCGAGCGCCGGATTCGCCGAAATGCCCGAGTAGCCATCCGACCCGCCGCATTGCAAACCGACGATCAGATGCGACGCCGGCACCGGCTCGCGCTTGACGCGATTCGCTTCCGTGAGCATCTCCTTGACCAATGCGATGCCGTGCTCGATCGTCTTTCTCGTCCCGCCGCTGTCCTGAATCGTAAAGCTGCGCAGACGCTCGCCGTCTTTCAGTCCGCTTGCTTCGAGCACGCCGGAAATCTGATTGGTCTCGCATCCCAGGCCGACGAAGAGCACCGAATAGAAATTCGGATGCACCGCGTATCCGGCCAGCGTGCGACGCAAGATGGCGAGGCCATCGCCCTGCATGTCGATGCCGCATCCCAAGCCATGTGTGAGCGCAATCACGCCGTCGACGTTCGGGTAGTCCGCCAGCGCTTCCGGATGAACGTCGCGCCGAAAGTGATCAGCAATCGCGCGCGCGACGGTCGCCGAGCAATTGACGCTCGTCAGCACGCCGACGAAATTGCGCGTCGCCACGCGGCCGTCGTCGCGGCGAATGCCCATGAACGTCGCGGGTTCATCGACGAAAGGCGTCGGATGCTTGTCGATGCCGAACTCGTGCTCGCGCGCGAACTCGGCCATCGACAGATTTTGCGTATGGACATGCTGGCCGCGTGCGATGGCGTCCTTCGCCACGCCGATGATCTGGTTGTAGCGCTTGACGGGCTCGCCCGCGGCGATGGCGCGCGTCGCGATCTTGTGGCCCGGCGGAATCAGGCCCATGACGACGAGATCCTCCGACGCGATGCGCGCGCCGGAGAGCAGCTGACGTGTCGCGATGACGACATCGTCTTTGGGATGCAGCCGGATGACCGCATGGTCGGTGGATGTGGTGGACATGATGTTTTCTTAGATCGTGGAGGGAGCGCGCTTGTCGGCGAGGGCTTCCGTTTCGGCGCGGTTGAGCGGTTCGATCTTGCCGACAATCACAAGATAGCTGAACGCGCCGAGAAAGCAGAAGCCGCCTGCAACACACAGCGGAATGGTGAACGAGCCTTTCGTCATTTCGACCATGACGCCCGTGAACGTCGTGATGACGATACCCGCCAGGTTCGACGCGAAGTTCTGAATGCCACCGATGGACGCGACGTGTCCCGGCGTCGGTGCAACATCGCCCGGCAGCGACCAGATGCTGGCCGCGGCGAACGCGAGGCTGCCGTATGCAACGCCGAAAAAGCCGAGCATCAGGTAGATGTTCGTGGTGAACGCCGAGAGCGTGATGACCGACGACAGCAGCATGCCGCCGACCATGCAGGTCTTGCGCGCCGCCGTGAGGCTCCAGCCGCGCTTGAAGAGCGAGTCGGACACGACACCGCCGAGCCAGCCGCCCGGGATGGACATCAGCGCCGGAATCATGCCGAGCGTGCCGAGCGACTTGAGCGAGAAGCCATGCGTCTGCACGAGATAGCTCGGGAACCAGGTGATGAAGAAGTAGATCACGAAGTTCAGGCAGAAGAAGCCGAGCATCATGCCCCACAGCGTGCGGTACTTGAAGAGCGAGCCCCACGAGACCTTGTTCTTCGGCGCGACCGGTTGCGGCGGGACATCCACGGGACCGGTGAGGTCGCCGAGCGACTTATTACGGTAAATGAGGAACCAGCCCAAGATCCACACCGCGCCGAGTGCGCCAGTGATGACGAACGACGCTTCCCAGCCCACCGAGCTGATGATGAGCGCAACGACAGGAATCGACAGCGCGGAACCGACACGCGAGCCGCTATCGAAGATGCTGGTGGCAAACGCGCGCTGCTGCGGCTTGAACCACTGCGCGACGAGCTTCGCGCACGACGGATACGCACCCGCTTCGCCGACGCCCAGCATCAGCCGGCAGCCGAACATGCCCGCGACGCTCGTCGCGGTGGCGGTGAGCGCCGTGAACACCGACCACCAGCCCACCGCAAGCGGCAGTGCGATTCGCGCGCCCACGCGGTCAACGAACCAGCCGAAAGGCATCTGCATGAGCGCGTAGGTCCAGAAGAAGCCGCTCAGGATGAAGCCCATTTCCGCCGGCCCGATGCCGAGCGCCTTTTCAATCTGCGGTGCAGCCACGGCCAGATTCGCGCGATCGATGTAATTGATCGCGATGGCCAGAAAGGCCAGAAATATCACTACCCAACGCATTTTGCGCATCGTTTGTCTCCTCGGGATGATGGCATTTCATTTCTGCCGGCCCAAACCGCCATGCCGACGCGGTGAGCCGTGATTCAAAAACGGTGTGACGGAGTCCGCGTTCTTTGGCGGTTCTCAATGCGCGTTCAATGCATCGCGCAGGCGCTTTTGTTCGATATCGAGTTCGAGTTCGGCAGCGAAATCGACCACAGGTTGAAAACGCCGCACTTTCTTCTCGTCGTGATTACGCGCGATATCCGCGAGCTTGTGCACGAGAAACGGGTTCTCGAAGCGGTCGCGCACGCTCGCGAGATAGTCGCTTGCCACGTCGCCCTTGCCGAGCGCGACAAACACCGGCAGCACTTCGTCGCGCCAGGTGGCTTCGAGCGGCTCGCGGTACGCGGAATCGCGCATCGCGTCGAGCACGGTCATGTCGGGCGCGCCGCCGCGCGTGCGCCAGATTTCCGCGAGCATCGTGTGGCCGAGGTTGAGCAGCAGCAGTTTCAGGCGCTCGTAGTGCGCGAGGTCGTCGGTGACGACGATGTCTTCGTGTTCGCACGGCAAGGTCATGCCCGCTTGCCGCTCGATTGCCCACAACGCGTAAGGCTCGGCAATCGCGCCGACCGGCAGGATAGGCTCCGACACGATGCGGTCCACGAGCGAATTCACCCAGACGCAATCGTTCGACAAGTAAGCGATGAACGCGTCGTCCGCATTCCATTTGCGTGCCAAGTCGAGCACGAGGTCGCGCAAGGTGTCGCCGTTACGCGAGACGAGTTCGCACGGCAACAGCGTGATCGGCGCCGCGCTCGCCTTGAAGCGTGCGTGCAGCAGCACGGCGAGCTTGGCCGCGAATCCGCGCGGCGTACGCGCGCCATCGAGCAGGTCGGCCGTGTCTTCGTCGAAAAGGGCGTAACCCGTGTCGGCCGTGTTCGAGACGATCACCTTCACGTCGCGTTCCATGCGTTCTAGCAACAGCGGCCAGTCGTCGTTGGCGTGCAGCGCTTCGGTGATCGAATCGCATTCGATGGTGGTGTCGACGGTCGCGTCGCGCTCGCGTCCGCGAATGCGTACCGGATAGCGGCCCGTGGCGCGCAGCGCATCGACGCGCGCGCGGCTGTCGGGACTCGACGTGGTCTGCACGACGGTGATCTTGCCGAGCGCTTTCGCAGGATCGCGCCGCGCGGCGTCGGCCACGAAGAAGTCGACGTGCGCTTGCAGAAAACGGCTCGTGCCGAACTGGAGAATCGGATTGGTCATGTCGGGCGGCTATCGCGCCATCGCTCGATGCGACGGCGAAGTACATAGGGGGTTTTGTCGTTGGGAACGGTTCCAGACAGCCGTAAAAAATATGGCCCATCTGGCCTTACCGAAATGCATACTAGTGGCTCGAATTGGAATTGGTCAAGCCACTTGTAAGCGTTTGAAAATGGTCGAACGCGCTTCGTACGGTGCGTCAACCCTTCCGCTGATTACAATCCACGTTTTCCCCGAGACATGCAGGAGTGTGCACGTGAGTGTCAAACCAGTCGAAACGCGTCGCCTCTACCTTCAGATCGCCGATAAGCTGCGCGCTCTGATCGAACAGCAGGACTTTGCGCCGAACGGCCGGTTGCCCTCCGAACGCGAACTCGCGCAGACGTTGGGCGTGTCGCGGCCTTCGGTGCGTGAGGCGCTGGTTGCGCTGGAACTGGAAGGGCGAGTCGAGATTCGCATGGGCTCGGGCGTCTATATCTGCGCGACGCCCGTGGCGAAGCCGCCCGCCACCGAGGCGGAACTGGGCGAGAGCCCGATCGAGATCATGAATGCGCGCAGCGTGATCGAAGGCGCGATTGCCGCGAATGTCGCGCCGTTTGCCAAGCCAAAGGCATTGAAGACGCTACGCGCCGTCTACGAGACCATGGCGCGCGAAGTCGAAGCGGGACAAGTGCCAATGAGCGCCGACCGCGCGTTTCACGTTGCGATCGCGCAGATGTCGGGCAACGACGTGCTGGTCAGGACAGTGGGCAGTCTCTATGACGAACGGCATAGTCCGCTGTCATCCACGTTACGCGGACATTTCGAGGGGGAGGAAACCTGGGCGGCCGCGCTTGGCGAACATCTCGAGATTCTCGAGGCGCTCGAAGCGCGGGACGCGGTGCAGGCTCAAGCCGCGATGCAGCGGCACATGCGCAAGTCGGCCGAGCGTCTGATGACACGGCGCAAAGGCTGAAACCGGCGCGCCTTCAAAGACGAACCGGTTCTCTCGAAAGTTAGCCCGCGTTAGCCGGGATACGCTTCATCGACCTTCAGGCCAGCCAGCTTGAAGATCACGCGCAGTGTCTGCGGCGCGATCTCGCGGCGCGAGGCGAGCGTGGTCAGGACGAAGTCCATCACCTTGGCGTACTTCAGCATGGTCAGACACGATTCGATATCCGTGGAGCCGTCGCGCATCGATTCGGCGAGACGCAGCATCTCCACCGAAATCTCTCGAGCCATTTCAAGTTCGAGTTGTTGCTTCTCGCTCCAGGCGGGCATCGTGGTCAGCGCCGCGAGCATCTCCTGAAACTGCTTTTCTGCTTTCTTGTCGGGGATCGCGTCCATCGCCGTCCTCTCCATGTTCATGGCGCCGGCGAGTCGCAATCGCCGCGCTGAGTGTTAGGTGTTACGTAACGAAAGCCGCTCGCGGGTGACGACGCGTACTGCGTTGTCGAGGCGTGGCTTTGCTACCTGCTTGTTGCTCTTCCTTGCTGCATTGGCGCGCCGGGCTTCTTCCCCACGCTATGCATCGTCCCGGCCAGATTCGCATACCGGACAATGCACGAAGTGTTCCAAGCGTTTTCTAGCCGTCTTGCATCGCCGGTCGACTTGGGCGGAACAAGAGCGTCTTCGCGCTTTTGGGTAAACTTCTCCTTTCGAGTCGGCAGAACCAGCGGTTAGCGCACATTCGGCGCAAACTAGCCTCGTTTTTTAATTTCCACGTCACTTTCACGATGGCCAAGAAGTCCTCCGCGTCGGCTCCGGGCACCCCCGACCCCACTACAAAGCACGAAATCCGTCCAGGTCAGTCGATCGAACTGCTGAAGGAACTTCATATCCTCACGCGCGACGGCAAGATGAATCAGGACAGCCGCCGCAAACTGAAACAGGTCTATCACCTCTATCAGTTCATCGAACCGCTGCTTGCCGACGTTCACGAACGCCAGGGTTCGGTGTCGCTTGTCGACCATGGCGCGGGGAAGTCTTACCTTGGGTTTATTCTCTACGATCTGTTCTTCAAGACTCTGCGCGATCGGTCACACATCTACGGTATTGAGACGCGTGAGGATCTTGTTCAAAAATCGGAGGAATTGGCGAAGCGGCTGGATTTCGAGGGAATGTCGTTTCTGAATCTGTCGGTGGCCGAATCGATTGAATCGAATCTGCTGCCGGATTCCATCGATGTCGTGACCGCGCTGCACGCCTGCAATACCGCAACGGACGACGCCATCCAGTTCGCTCTGCAGAAGAACGCGAAGTACATTGTCGTGGTGCCGTGTTGTCAGGCGGAAGTCGCGTCAGTGCTGCGCAAGAACAAGGGGCATGCGCTGTCGAAGAACGTGCTGACGGAGATGTGGCGGCATCCGCTGCATACGCGCGAATTCGGCAGCCAGATTACGAATGTACTGCGCTGCCTGCAGCTCGAATCTCACGGATATCAGGTCAGCGTGACGGAACTCGTAGGCTGGGAACATTCGATGAAAAACGAGCTCATCATCGCTCAGTTCAAGGACTTGCCGCGCGCCCGGCCCGCGCAACGGCTGTCGGATGTGCTCGAAACGCTCGGGCTGGACGAGTTGCGCGAGCGCTTCTTCGCGCACTGATCAGTCGCTTTTCATCCACGCCGCGAAACCTTCGTGACCGAGGCGACGCAGCGTTTCCATGTTGCGTTCGTAGATATCGGCGGCGTCGGGAAAGGCATCCACTGCGCGGTCGATGCTCGCTTCGCGCAGCAAATGAAAGATGGGATACGGCGCCCGATTCGTAAAGTTCTCGATGTCGTCGGGCTCGCTGCCTTCGAAGCGATATTGCGGATGAAAGCTCGCAATCTGCAGTTCTCCGGCAAGGCCCATGTCGTTCAACAAGCGGTCGGCGAAGAACAGCGCGTCGTTGTAATCGGTGAAGTGCGCAAAGGCGTGCGGCGTGATGAAAAGCGTCGTGTCGATGTCTTTTGCATCGCTTTCGCGCAAAAGGCGCAGTTCGTCCGCGAGTTCCGCGACGACATCTTCCACGCCGCGCGCGTCGCTCACGACATAGCGAATCTGTCCCTTCACATGCACGCTCTTGGCAAAAGGACACAGGTTCAAGCCGATGACAGCGCGGGTGAGCCAGTGGCGCGTGGCCGCGATCACATTTTCTTCGCGGGTGCTACGGTCGTTCATGGTGCATCCTGAATAAGCGGCTTACAGGCCGCGTCGATCAATGTGCGCGCAATGCGAGGCGCCGCGCGCATCGGCCCCGAACCGGGACCGTAAGTCTGGCTCGTCGCGTAGACGCCATCGACGAGCAACGCCAGCGATTCTGCCAGTTCGACGGGATCGGCGGCGCCCGCAGCAGCCGAAATCTCGGTGAGCCGCGTGATCAGATAGTGCTTGTTGCGCTCGACGGATTGCCGCGCGGGATGCGCCGGATCGCCGAATTCGCACGCGATGTTGAGAAACGGACAGCCGCGATAATCCGGCGCCGACGCGCGCCCGACGAGATCCTCGAGCGATTGAACGAGTTGCTCGGCCGGCGCGCCCGGATGCTTCTCGACGCTTGCCTCGAAGCGCTTGCGGAATCTTTCGTCCATGCGCTGCAGATACGCGGTGACGAGTTCGTCTTTCGAAGCGAAGCGCCGGTACAGGCTCATCTTGTTGACGCCCGCGCGTTCGACGACGGCATCGACGCCAATCGCGCGGATGCCTTCGCGATAAAACAGTTCCTGCGCGGCATCGAGCAATTGTTCCCGAGCCTGCACGCCGTCGGTTCGCACACTGCGGCGAGCAGGGGTTTTCGGCTGGCCGGCGGGAGTTCGTGTCACAGTCGCATCCTTGAATATTGCTTGGGTCTTGACATGTTACCGATCGGTAACTAAGCTCGCAACTCTGATGTGACAGGTCGGTAACGTCACGGCGCGTAAAACACGAAATTCACGGAACGGAGCAGCGATGAATTGGGTAGCGAGACGGCTTGGCGGCCGCGTGCATTACGGCTGGATCGCAGTGGGCGTCGTTTTCCTGGTGTTGCTGGCGGCGGCCGGCACGCGCGCGACGCCGAGCGTGATGATGTTGCCGCTCGAAAAACAGTTCGGCTGGTCGCGCGGAACCATTTCGCTCGCCATCTCGATCAACCTTGCGCTTTACGGACTGACCGGACCGTTCGCCGCTGCCGCCATGCAGCGATTCGGCGTGCGTCCGACCTTGCTCGCCGCGCTTGCGACCTTGGCCGCAGGCGTCGGCCTCTCCTCGATGATGACCGCGCCCTGGCAGATGATCGTAATCTGGGGCGTGATGGTCGGCGGCTCGACGGGCGTGGCGGCGCTCACGCTTTCGGCGACGGTGGTAAATCGCTGGTTCACGACGCATCGCGGGCTTGCAATGGGCATTCTCACCGCCAGTTCGGCGACCGGGCAGCTCGTGTTTCTGCCGTTTCTCGCGGCGTTGTCGGAGCATCACGGCTGGCGGCCGGTGGTTTTCGTCGTGGCTATAGCAACCGCAGTCGTCGTGCCGCTCGTCGCGTGGCTGCTGCCGGAGCGTCCGTCGGATGTCGCGCTGCGACCCGTCGGCGAAAGCCCGGACGCGCCGCCCGCCGTCATTCCGCCGCCGAAAAATCCGATCAAGGTCGCATTCGGCACGCTCGGCATGGCGAGCAAGACGCGCGATTTTTGGCTGTTGTTCTTCAGCTTTTTCGTGTGCGGCGCGAGCACGAACGGTTATGTCGGCACGCATCTGATCGCGATGTGCTCCGACTACGGCATGACGCAGGTGCAAGGCGCGACCTTGCTCGCGGCGATGGGCATTTTCGATTTGTTCGGCACGACGCTTTCCGGATGGCTTTCGGATCGCTTCAACGCGCGCCTGCTGCTGTTTTGGTACTACGGCCTGCGCGGGTTGTCGTTGATCTATCTGCCGTATGCGTTTGGCATCGACTTCTTCGGCTTGCCGCTTTTCGCGGTGTTTTACGGGCTCGACTGGATCGCAACCGTGCCGCCGACGGTGCGCCTCGCCACCGATGTCTATGGCAAGGAGTCGGCGCCGATCGTCTTCGGCTGGATCGTGGCGGGGCACCAGCTCGGCGCGGCGTTCGCGGCGCTGGGCGGCGGCATGCTGCGGTCGAGCCTCGGCAGCTACACCGTGGCGACGATGATCTCCGGCGGTCTTTGCCTCGTCGCAGCCGTTACGGTGCTGCGGATCAATCGCGCGGGGCGGTCGATGGGCGTCGCCGCCACTTGAGCGCTTCTGCGGACGTGTGAGTCCGTGACTTATCCTTGTCGTTCGATACTTGAACGGCGCGCATTGGGCCGATGCGCGCCGTTTGCGCTTTTGAGGGCGGCGCGAGGCAACGGTGCTGAATTGAAGTGGTAGCGTTGTGCGGTTGACTGCTGCAAGCCGTTATCGTGATGGGCAGGCCTCGCTTCTTCCATTCGCTGAAGGATTCCAATGATGACCTCCAAACCCGCCGCAACCGAAGTCGATATCCACGAACTACTCGCGGGCCGCTGGAGCCCGCGCGCGTTCTCCGACGCGCCGCTGAGCCGCGAGCATCTGCATAGCCTGCTCGAAGCGGCGCGCTGGGCGCCTTCATCGAGCAATTTGCAGCCTTGGCGTTTTATCGCGTTCGATCGGCATCGCGACGAAGCCGCGTTCCAGCGCGCGTTCGAAACGCTCGCGCCGTCCAATAGGACATGGAATGTTCGCGTGCCCGTGCTGGTCTGCGTGACTGCGTCGACGCTCACGCCGAAGGGTGTCAGCCGCACCGCGCTCTACGACACCGGCGCGGCCGCGATGGCGCTCGTGCTCCAGGCGCACGCGCTCGGGCTCGCGACGCATCAGATGGGCGGCTTCGATCGCGACGCGTTCCGCGCGGCGTTCGAGATTCCGCCGGAGGTGGAGATCATCGCGATGGTCGCAGTCGGTCATCACGGCGACGCGAATCTTCTCGACGACGCGCTGCGCGAACGCGAGGCCGCGCCGCGAGCACGCAAGGCGCTGGGCGAGACGTCGTTCGAAGGCGCGTGGGGAAAGAGTTTCGAGTGAAGCCAGGCTTACGCGGCGCGGGTGCGCTTGACTGCGGATGTGTACGACATCACCCCTCATCCGCCGATGACAGCGGCCGCGCAACATCTTCCAGAGACTTGCGCTCCGCCGCCACGCCCCAGATGCCGGCCACGACGGCGGCCGCGATCATCAGCGCCGAGCCGATCAAATAGCCGACGAACACCGCGCCGCGCTGATGCGTATCGATGAGTTGCCCGAACAGCGCCGGCCCGATGATCCCGCCGAGCGCCGTACCGAACGCATAAAACACGGCGATGGCAAGCGCGCGAATCTCAAGCGGAAACGTCTCGCTGACCGTCAGATAGGCCGAACTCGCCGCCGCCGACGCGAAGAAGAAAATCACCATCCACGCTATCGTCTGCGTGGTCACGGAAAGCATTCCGTGCATGAACATCCATCCGCTGATCGTGAGCAGCACGCCCGAGATCGCGTAAGTGAAGGCGATCATCCGGCGTCGGCCGAGCACGTCGAATAGCTTGCCGAGCAGAACGGGGCCCAGGAAGTTGCCCGCCGCGAACGGCAGCACGTACCAGCCGATGTGATCGCCCGGCACGTGATAGAAGTCCGTCAGCACGAGCGCGTAAGTGAAAAAGATTGCGTTGTAGAAGAACGCCTGCGCGGTCATCAACATGAGGCCGACCAGCGAGCGGCTCCGATGCACATGAAACAGCGTGTGCGCGACTTCCGAAAGTGGCGTGTGCTCGCGCATCTTTAGGCGCAGCGGCTTGATCGGCGTGTTCGGTATTTCGACGCCGTGCTTGCGAAAATGCGCTTCGATGTCCTCGACAATCTGCTTCGCTTCATCGACGCGGTTATGCGTGATGAGCCAGCGCGGACTTTCCGGCACCCACATCCGCATGAAGAGAATGGTGAGACCGAGCGCCGCGCCGATCAGAAAGCACCCGCGCCAGCCCCAATCGGGCGGCATCAGGCCCGGATCGAGCAAAACGAGCGAACCGGCCGCGCCAATGCCCGCGCCGATCCAGAACGTGCCGTTAATGGCGAGATCGGTCCAGCCGCGCAAGCGTGCAGGCGTGAATTCCTGGATCGTGGAATTGATGGCCGTGTATTCACCGCCGATGCCCGCGCCCGTCAGAAAGCGGAACAGCACGAAACTTGCGAGATCCCATGAGAACGCGGTTGCGGCGGTCGCGGCCACATAGAGAAAGAGCGTGATGAAGAAGAGCTTGCGTCGTCCAAGCCGGTCCGTGAGCCAGCCGAAGCCAAGCGCGCCGACCACCGCGCCCGCAATATATGCGCTGCCGGCGATGCCGACATCCGTGTTGTTGAAGTGCAGCGCCGGGCTCGACTTCAATGCGCTCGCCACCGCGCCCGCGAGCGTGACTTCGAGCCCGTCGAGCAGCCACGTGATGCCGAGCGCGAATACGATCAACGTATGAAACCGGCCCCAGGGCAGACGGTCGAGCCGTCCCGGTAAATCGGTTTCTATGATGTCGGATCGATCGCTGGCGCTCGCGGTCGAACGATTTTCCTGCGGTAAGGTAGTGTCGTTCATTGGCTCGTGCCCGCTGCATCCGCGCGCGCAACAGTGAATAAATTGCCGCTTTGGCGAGCAAGTTGCATTCCGCGCCGGTTGAAGCGTCGTGGCGGTTCCAGACGGGTTCGAATGCGGTTGATGCATGCCGCCGAACATGCTACAAACCCTGTCCACTTTTGAATGCGGCGTTGCCTCGTAACGCTGCCTCGATGTCCATGACCTACTGTGCGATCGATTTTGGCACGTCGAATTCCGCCGTCGCCGTGCCTGCCGCGATTCAGGCGCAGACGCAGGGTGGCCATTCGATCCGGCTGGCTCCCGTCGAGGGCGAGGCAACCACGCTTCCGACGGCCGTCTTCTTCAACACGGACGAAAACAGCCAGTCCTATGGCCGCGCCGCGCTCGAATCGTATATAGACGGCTTCGACGGCCGCCTCATGCGTTCGATGAAAAGCATTCTCGGCTCGCCGCTCGCCGACACTAGCACCGATCTCGGCGACGGCTCCGCCATCAAGTACACGGACGTCATCACGCTTTTTCTGCAGCATCTGAAGCAGAAAGCGCAGGCGGTCTCGCCAAGTCCGCTCGATCGCGCGGTTCTCGGCCGTCCGGTCTTTTTCGTCGATGACGATCCGCGCGCCGACCGCCTTGCGCAGTCGCAACTCGAAGCGTGCGCGCACGCCATCGGCTTGCGCGAGATTCACTTTCAATACGAACCGATCGCCGCCGCATTCGATTACGAAGCGCGCCTGACGCAGGAAGGGCTCGTGCTGGTCGCGGATATCGGCGGCGGTACGTCCGACTTCTCGCTCGTTCGCGTGGGGCCCGAGCGCGCTCGCCAGCTAGACCGAAAAAGCGATGTCCTCGCGCATCACGGTGTGCACGTGGCCGGCACAGATTTCGACCGGCGCGTCGAACTGACGACCGTTTTGCGCGAACTCGGTTATCAGACGCTCGATCCGCAAGGGCGCGAAGTGCCGAACCGCGTGTATTTCGATCTGGCGACGTGGCATCTGATCAATACCGTCTACACGCCCAAGCGCGTGAGCGAATTGCAACTGATGCGCCACCTTTACCCCGAACCGCGTCTGCATGACCGGCTGATGCGCGTCGTCGATCGCAGGCTTGGTCATGCGCTGACCGCGCACGCTGAGGAAGCGAAGATCGACGTGGCGGCGGGCGGCGTAACCGAGATCGACATGGAAGAGGTGGAGGAAGCGCTGCGCGTCGCATTCGACGAAGCCCAACTGATCGAAGCAGGAGCGGACGAGACGCGGCGTATCGTCGAAGCGGCGCTGGAAACGGTGAAACGCGCGGGCGTGGCGAACGCGGATGTCGGCGCCGTGTACTTCACGGGCGGCACCACCGGTTTGCGCTTTCTGTCCGATGCGCTCGCGGCGGCTTTTCCCGGCGCACGAGCCGTATTCGGCGATCGACTTGCCAGCGTGGCGACGGGTCTCGGTATTTACGCGCAACGCGTCTTTACCTGATCGCGCTCGTTCCAAATGCAAAAAACCCCGCCGAGGCGGGGTTTTCTCTAAGCCGGATAAAAACTTACGCCGGCTTGATGTTCGCTGCTTGCTTGCCCTTGGGGCCAGTCTTCACTTCGTAGGTAACCTTTTGGTTTTCTTGAAGTGTCTTGAAACCCTCAATGCGGATTTCCGAGAAGTGTGCGAACAGATCTTCGCCGCCGCCATCCGGGGTGATGAAGCCAAAGCCCTTTGCGTCATTAAACCACTTGACGGTACCGGTTTCCATGTTACTTATTCCAAAAAATTGATGAATGAGGCCGAAGCCAAGGGTGCATGAAGATCAAGGAAGGGGCAATGGGACCAACCGGAGTACCGCGATGGCGAACTACGAAAGAACCACAAGTCACTCGCCACTTGAAATCCTGCAAGAAGGTTTATACGGCTAATCGTTTTCGCGGTCAAATAATATCCGACTGCCGCGCAGGGACTTTTTGAGATATCGCAACGTATCTTACGAATCTTTCATAATTTCACTGCCAACTGTCTATCACCGCCGTGTGGTAGCTTTCATCGCGCAAAAACTGATGAAAGCTGACAATCCTTCGCTGCATTCGAAAGGTGCAACCGTTACACTACGCGCCAACCTGCCAAGGTTGCACCAAAATCGCCCTATCACCGGACCGTAGGCCGGCATCGCGCGCGGCGGATGTGCATTCGTGCGCCTGACCTCCAAGCGCAAGGCGAGAGACACTGGAGAACAATGTGAAGAGTTCGATACAACGAAATATCGGGCCGATAGCACTCATGCTTACCGGCCTCGGTTCCATCATCGGTTCAGGCTGGTTGTTCGGCGCGTGGAAAGCGGCCAAGATCGCCGGTCCCGCAGCCATGGTCGCGTGGGTGATCGGCGCGGTCGTCATCATGGCGATCGCTCTTACTTACGCGGAGTTGGGCGCGACGTTTCCCGAATCCGGCGGCATGGTGCGTTACGCGCGCTATTCGCATGGCGCGCTCGTCGGTTTCATCAGCGCGTGGGCGAACTGGATTGCCATCGTCTCGGTCATTCCGATCGAGGCCGAGGCATCCATTCAATATATGAGCACGTGGCCCTATGAATGGGCGCATGCGCTCTTCGTGAACGAAACGCTCACGACTTCAGGGCTGATCCTCTCGGCGCTGCTCGTGGTCGTGTACTTCATGCTCAACTACTGGGGCGTGAAGGTGTTCGCGCGCGCCAACTCGACAATCACTGTCTTCAAGTTCCTGATTCCCGGCCTGACCATCGCCGGCCTCATCTATACAGGGTTCCATTCCGAGAACTTCGGCACGGTGTCGAGCTTCGCGCCCTATGGCTGGCCGGCCGTGCTGACGGCGGTGGCGACGAGCGGCATTGTGTTCAGCTTCAACGGCTTTCAAAGCCCGGTCAATCTCGCGGGCGAGGCGCGCAATCCGTCGCGGAGCATCCCGTTCGCCGTGATCGGCTCGATTCTGATCGCGCTCGTGATCTACGTATTGCTGCAAGTGGCCTACATCGGCGCGGTCAATCCCGCCGATGTCGCGAAGGGCTGGTCGCATTTCAACTTCGCGTCGCCGTTCGCGGAACTGGCGCTGGCGCTGAATTTGAACTGGCTCGCCGTGCTTCTTTATGTCGATGCTTTCGTGAGCCCGAGCGGCACCGGCACCACCTACATGGCGACGACCACGCGCATGATCTACGCGATGGAGCGCAACAACACGATGCCGAAGATATTCGGCAACGTGCATCCGTTCTACGGCGTGCCGCGTCCCGCGATGTGGTTTAACCTGTTCGTCGCGTTCGTGTTCCTGTTCTTCTTCCGGGGTTGGGGCACGCTGGCGGCGGTGATTTCGGTGGCGACGGTCATTTCGTATCTCACCGGGCCTGTGAGCCTGATGGCGCTGCGCCGCGCCGCGCCGGATCTGGAACGACCGGTCCGCTTGCCCTTAATGGGCTTGGTCGCGCCGTTCGCGTTCGTCTGCGCGTCGCTCGTCCTGTACTGGGCAAAGTGGCCGCTGACCGGCAAAATCATTCTGTTGATGGTCGTCGCGCTGCCCGTGTACTTCTACTTCCAGGGCAAGACCGGCTTCGCGGGATGGGGCCGCGATCTGAAAGCCGCGTGGTGGCTGGTGGCGTATCTGCCGACAATGGCCGTCATGTCGCTCATCGGCAGCAAGGAATTCGGCGGAAGTGGCGTGTTGCCGTATGGCTGGGACATGGCGCTCGTCGCCGTGCTCGCGCTCGTGTTTTACTTCTGGGGCGTACACACCGGTTATAGGACGGACTATCTGGATGAACGCGAAGCGCACGAAGACATTCAGCACGAAGTCGGCGCGTAAACAGATCGTCGACGAGAAGCGGTAAAACGAAGCCCGCCTGAGCAATCAGGCGGGCTTCGTTCTTTCCTGCTCGACTCGTACGTTCAGGCCTCAGGCGTCCGCGAACACGTAGTTCGTCATGGCGAGCGCGCGCTGGAAAGTGCCGAGCGACTGTATGCGCAACTGATAGTCATCCGCCGCAGCGCCTAGTGCGCCGAATACCGGCAGCAGATGCTCGTCGGTCGGATGCATCAGCGCGGCGTGCGGCGCGCGGGCGCGATAGTCGAGCAGCGCGTCGATGTCGCGATCGGCAAGACGCGCCTCGAACCATTGCGTGAACTCATCGACGCGCGGATCGGCATCTTCAGGACGCGCGCCGAAATCCGCCATGCGCAGGTTATGCGTGATCTGCCCGGAACCGACGATCATCACGCCGTCGCGCCGCAAATCGCGCAGCGCCCGGCCGATACCAAAGTGATGCGCGGCATCGAGGCGCGGTTGAATGGAAAGTTGCGCGACTGGGATGTCGGCGTTGGGAAACATGAGCAGAAGCGGCACCCACGCGCCGTGATCGAGGCCGTGCTCCGTCGTGCTCGCAGCAATGCCGTGTTTGCCGAGCAGCGCGGCGGCGTTGCGGGCGAGATCGGGCGCGCCGGGCGCGGGATAGCGCAGTTCATAGAGCGCGCGCGGAAAACCGTAGAAATCGTGGATGGTTTCCGGCCGCTCGGCGATGCTCGCAACGGGTTGCGTCGTGCCCCAGTGAGCCGAAAGCATGAGGATGGCGCGCGGGCGCGGCAGCGTTTCAGCGAGCGAGGCGAATTCGCCGGAAGGCATCGACGGGTCGATAGGCAGCGTCGGCGCGCCGTGGGAAACGAAAACGGAGGGGAGGGAAGTCATGGCGTCGCGCATTGAGTTGGATGCCACCAATGTACGGCCGGTATTAGCGGAAATAAACGGCTGGCGAAGCAATGAATTGTGTCGTCGGCGTTTGCAATCGAAGCGACGCTCAGTCCGCTTCGCCGCGCATCCCTTCCCATGCAGCGGCGGCCGGCGATGCGATCTGGAACAGATCGATCACGCGCGCGACGGTGTGATCCACCATCTCGTCGATGCTCGCCGGCTTCTGATAAAACGCCGGCAGCGGCGGAAAAATCACGCCGCCCATTTCCGTCACGGCGGTCATATTGCGCAGATGCGCGAGGTTGAGCGGCGTTTCGCGCACCAGCAGCACCAGACGGCGACGCTCCTTGAGCACGACATCCGCCGCGCGCGTGATGAGATTGTCGGAGAGTCCGTGCGCGATGCTTGCCAGCGTTCGCATGGAGCACGGCGCGACGATCATGCCTTCCGTGGAAAACGAGCCGGACGCGATGCTCGCGCCGACATCGCGCACGTTATGAACAACGTCCGCGAGCGCGTGAACCGTGGATTTATCGAGTTCCAGCTCGTGCTGGATATTGAGCCAGCCGGCGCTGGAAACGAGCAGATGCGTTTCCACGCCGGGAAAACGGCGCAACGTTTCAAGCAGACGCACGCCGTAAATTGCGCCCGTGGCGCCCGTGATGGCGACGATGAGCCGTCGTCGGGCGGCAGGCGCGTTCACTTCGAAAATGACTTCAGGCAGCGGCGAAGAGCTGTTGCAGTTCGCCGGATTCGTACATCTCCATCATGATGTCCGAGCCGCCGATGAACTCGCCCTTCACGTAAAGCTGCGGAATGGTCGGCCAGTTCGAGAATTGCTTGATGCCCTGACGAATTTCGTTGTCTTCGAGCACGTTTACGGTCGTGATCTGATCGACGCCACACGCCTTCAGCACCTGAATGGCGCGGCCGGAGAAACCGCACATCGGGAACTGCGCCGTGCCCTTCATGAAGAGGACGACCGCGTTTTGATCGACGAGTTGCTTGATGCGTTCTTGCGTTTCCATGATGTTCCTGCGCTTTGATGTCGGTGGGGACTAAGTGTTGAAATGATAGCGGATTTCGCTATTCCGGGCTGACCGCTGCCTGGCTCGCCCGCCGCGCTCAGGCATTGAAAACGCCGCCGCTGATGCGCTCGATTCCCGCCAGATCGCACAGCGAATGCACATCGGTGAAACCGCGCGCCGTGAGCAGTCGGCGCACGGCGTCGGACTGATCGTAGCCGTGTTCGAGCCACAGCACGCCACGGCGCGCAAGCAGAAACGGCGCTCGCTCGATAATGGTCCGGATGCAGGACAAACCGTCGGCGTCATCGGTGAGCGCGTCGCGCGGCTCGAAGCGCAGATCGCCTTGCTGCAAATGCGGATCGTCGCTTGCGATATACGGCGGATTGCTCACGATGGCTTCGAAGAGCAGCGAAGGATCGACCTTCGCGGTCCAGTCGCTTTCGACGAACGCGAGCGGCCCGCCCGCGCGCGCCGGATCGAGCAGCCGTTCTGCATTGCGACGCGCGACATCCAGCGCGGCGCCTGAGCGGTCCACTGCCCACACGCGCGCGTCGGGCCGTGCATGCGCAAGCGAAACCGCAATGGCGCCGGTTCCCGTGCCGAGATCGAGCACGCGCGCGTTCGGCGTATTCGCGATGGCGTCGAGCGCCGTTTCCACCAGCAATTCGGTTTCCGGGCGCGGAATCAGCACATCGGGCGTCACGTCGAATTCGAGCCCGAAAAATTCACGCGTTCCCGTCAGCTGCGCGATCGGTTCTCCCGCGACACGGCGCGCGACGAGCGCCTCGAAGCGGCTAACCGCGGTGGCGCCAAGCGCTTCGCGGTCGCGCGTGATGAGCTGCGTGCGTCGCCAGCCGAGCACGTGCATCAGCAAGACGCGCGCTTCGAGCGCCGGCAGCGCACACGCACGCAGCAGATCGACTGCGGTCGTCACTCGGTTTCCCCGAGCGCCGCGAGCAATTCCGCCTGATGCTCGCTCACGAGCGCGCCGATCAGTTCGTCGATATCGCCGTCCATGATGTATTCGAGCTTGTAGAGCGTCAGATTGATGCGGTGATCCGTCATGCGCCCTTGCGGAAAATTGTAGGTGCGAATGCGCTCGGAGCGGTCGCCCGACCCGATCAGACTCTTGCGCGTCGCCGCTTCCTTCGCGTGTTGCTCGTGATACTGCTTGTCCTTGATGCGCGCGGCGAGCACCTTCAGCGCGCGATCCTTGTTCTTGTGCTGCGAGCGGTCGTCCTGACATTCGACGACGATTCCGGTTGGCAAGTGCGTGACGCGCACGGCCGAATCGGTCTTGTTGATGTGCTGCCCGCCCGCGCCCGACGCGCGGAAGGTATCGATACGCAGATCCGCCGGATTGATCACCACTTCGCTGATTTCATCGGCTTCCGGCATGACCGCGACCGTGCACGCGGACGTGTGGATGCGCCCCTGCGTTTCCGTCGCCGGCACACGTTGAACGCGATGCCCGCCCGACTCGAACTTGAGCCGCGAGAAGGCGCCGTGGCCCGCAATCCGCACGATCACTTCCTTGTAGCCGCCCAAGTCGGACACGCTCTCGGACATGGTTTCGGCGGTCCAGCGGTTGCGCTCCGCATAGCGCAGATACATGCGCAGCAGGTCGCCCGCGAACAGCGCGGATTCGTCGCCGCCCGTGCCTGCGCGAATTTCGATGAAGATATTGCGCTCGTCGTTGGGATCGGTCGGCAGCAGCATGGTCTGCAGATCGCTTTCGATCGTCGCCATGCGTTCGCGCGCTTCGCCGATTTCCTCTTCGGCGAAATCCCGCATCGACGGATCGGACAGCAATTCCTGCGCGGTCGCTTCGTCGTTGAGCGCCTGACGCCAGAGCGCGTACTGCTCGACGACCGGACTGATTTCCGCATGTTCGCGCGTGAGTTTCCGATACTGATCCATATCGGCGGTCACGTCTTCGCGGCTCAACAATTCGTTGAGTTCGACCTGCCGTTTTGCAAGCTGGTCGAGCTTGCTTTGCATGCTCGTTTTCATCGGGCGGAGTTGGAGCGATGCTCCGGAGAATTGTGGAATCAGAAATGCCTGCGCGTCAGCGCCGCGCGGCATTGGAGAACAGCGAGGAAAGCCGCTAACGGTCCGGAGACTGCGACGATTCAGGCGCCGAAGGCGTGTCGTCTTGCGGCTTGTCGGACGAACCGTGGCGGTAGAAGCCGCTCATCAGGTCGATGAGCTGGGCGCGCTCTTCCGTGGTCGCGCGATTGAGCGCGTGCGTCGGACCATGAATGAGCTTGTTGGTGAGCGATTGCGACAATGCTTCGAGCACGGCGGCGGGATCGTCGCCGCGCGCGAGCAGCTTGCGCGCGCGTTCGACTTCGGCGCGGCGCAGCGCGTCGGCTTGTGTATGCATGTGGCGGATGACCGGCACGATACTGCGCGCATCCAGCCACTGCATGAAATTCTGCACACGCGTTTCGATGATCGCTTCGGCTTGGGCGACGGCAGCTTGCCGCGACGCATTGCCTTCGCGCACGATCGCGCCGAGGTCGTCGACGGTATAAAGGAACACGTCCTGCAGATTGCCGACTTCCGGCTCGATATCGCGCGGCACGGCGAGATCGACCATGAAGATTGGCCGACGCCGGCGCGCGCGCACCGCGCGTTCGACCGCGCCCAGCCCGATGATAGGCAGCGTCGACGCCGTGCACGACACGATGATGTCGAACTCGTGCATGCGCGTGGGCAGCTCGGAAAGCGGAATGGCGCGGCCGTTGAAACGTTCGGCGAGCTTTTCGCCGCGTTCGGCCGTGCGGTTTGCGACCACCAGTTCGCGCGGATTTTGCGCGGCGAAGTGCGTGGCGCAGAGTTCGATCATTTCGCCCGCGCCGATGAAAAGCACGCGCTGACTCGAAATGTTTTCGAAAATGCGCTGGGCGAGTCGCACGGCGGCGGCGGCCATGGAAACGGACTGCGCGCCGATCTCGGTCGTGGAGCGCACTTCTTTGGCCACCGCGAAGGTGCGCTGAAACAACTGGTTGAGATAAGTACCGAGCGCGCCCGCTTCCGACGCGGTGCGCACGGCATCCTTCATTTGTCCGACGATCTGCGTTTCGCCGAGCACCATGGAATCCAGCCCCGAGGCGACGCGGAAGGCGTGGCGCACGGCCTCGGACTGCGGCAGCGCGTAGACGTGCGGCGCGAGTTCCGAGACCGGGAGATTGTGGTACTTCGACATCCACTGAATGGCAGCGTCGCGCGCGGCGGCGTCGTCGGTGGCGCAGTAAAGTTCGGTGCGATTGCAGGTTGAGAGGATCGCCGCTTCGGGCGAAACCTTGGCGAGCGGCCCAAGCCAGATGTCCTTCAGCGCGCCCAGAGCGGGCTTCAGCTGTTCGAGCGGAAACGCCACGCGTTCGCGCAAGGCGACAGGCGCAGTGTGGTGATTGATTCCGATCGTGAGGAGCTGCATGTAATGGGCCTAAGCCGATGGCCTTTCAGATAGCGCAATATTATAGCGTTTTACGAATCTCTTCATTTATAGGCGGCATAGGGGATGGCTGGTGTTCGCTCGCGCCGCTTGCAGCTGGCGCGAAGCCCCACGCTCGTGCGACGCCAGGACGCAGCGCCGCGCTCAATCGAAGTACTTTGCCAGCTCGGCGGCGCGCGCTTCGAGTTCCTCTTGCGACAATGCATGCGTCTCGGCAGCCGCTTCGCGATTTCGTTCGGCGGCGGCAATGGCCGCGTGCCGCGAAGTATTGTCGTGATGCAGATGGAACAGCGACGCGTTTGCATCGGGCACGGAATGCCAACGAACGCCGAGCCGCACCGCGCGCGTGAGCAGGTCGTCATCTTCGCCGCCCCAGCCAATGAAGCGCGGATCGTAGCCGCCAACGCGCATGTAATCCGAGCGTTTTATGAGCACGATGGCGCCCGGCGTATTCGCATAGAGAATTTCCATTTCTTCGGGCCGGTCGCTTTCGAGAAACGGTTTTAGTATTGCGTAATCTCCGGAAGCAATGAATGCATCGCGATAAACACCCGTAACGTTAATCACGTTCGTGAATGGGCAAAGTGCGTCGCTTGCCGTTCCATGACGAATTGCGTTGATGCAAAGCGGCAGATAATCCGGGTTGGAAATCATGTCCGCGTCATGGAAACAAATGATGTCGCCGGTGCACATTCGCGCGCCCAGATTGCATAGGCGCGCCTTTGGAAAGGGGCCGTTGTCGCATACGAAGACATGCCTGATCTTTTCGTCGCCAAGGCCCGACCAGTGGAAGGTGGGCGTGGCATCGGCTTCGATGAGATAAACCGTGTAGTCAGAAAAGTCGAATCGAGATGGCGCAATATGCCGCGCAGATTTTCACGCCGCTCCAGCGTGGAACCGCGGTAGGTCATCACGAATTCCAGACCGTTTAGCGATATGAGGCTTTTCTCAATCATGGTGCTTTATTTTCCGCTGTAAACCTATTCGATCGATGCCGCGAACTTGGGCAGTGACTCGTTAGAGTATCGCCCTTAAATCAGCGTGGCTAAAGCGGTCATTTTACCGGCCCGGCATATTTTCATTTTTAAGCTTAGTCGCATAAATCGTTCAAGGAAACGCACTTGCCATCGCCAACCTGGCCCCCTAAACTCGACCGCTAACGGCGCGCGGCGCCGGTTCGATCGCAATCAAAGGGGCGCGGTAGCTGATGGGCTGGACGGGCTTGATCTTTTTGGGCGCGGTAATCGGCGCGACGGGTTGGTGGCTGCATCCGCTGCGGCGCGCGGGGCGCGTGGGCACAGGCGCGGCGGGGCGAATCTGGACGGCCATCGTCGCGGGCATATTGGCGATAATCGTCGCGCGCATGTTCGGCAATATCATCAACCTGTATCACGACGGCGATACGCTCGAATGGTTCGCGTGCACGGTGTTCGCGCTCGTCGTCGTGACGGTGACAGTCGGCCTTGCCGCGCGTCGCTAAATCCGCGCTCGCCGGCGCTTCCTCACGCATTCCATGCAGGTGACTTCATGAACGACCGCATCGCACATTCCGCCATTCCCGACGCAGCCGAGTTCGCCCGGCGCATTGAATCGCTGCGCGGCCAGATGGCGCTCGACAATCTTGCCGCCGTGCTGATTCCGTCGGCAGACCCGCATCTTTCCGAATATCTGCCGGAGCGCTGGCAAGGGCGGCAATGGCTGTCCGGCTTCACCGGTTCGGTCGGCACGCTCGTGGTGACGGCGGATTTCGCGGGCGTCTGGGTGGACAGCCGCTATTGGACGCAAGCCGAGGCGCAACTGGCGGGCACCGGCATCGTGCTCATGAAGATGATGGGCGGCCAGCAAACCGCGCCGCACGTCGAATGGCTGGCGGCGCATGTCGATTCGGGCGATGTCATCGGCGTCGATGGCGCCGTACTCGGCGTGGCGGCGGCGCGCTCGCTTGCGGATGCGCTGAAGGCACGCGGCATCGTACTGCGCACGGATGTCGATCTGCTCGATTCCATCTGGCCGACGCGTCCCGGTTTGCCTGAGGCGCCCATCTACGAACATGCCGCGCCGCACGCCAGCGTGAGCCGCGCGGACAAACTCGCGCAGGTGCGCGAAGCCTTGCGCGCAAAAGACGCGCAGTGGCACTTCGTGTCCACGCTCGACGATCTCGCGTGGATCTTCAATCTGCGCGGCGGCGATGTCAGCTACAACCCCGTGTTCGTCGCGCATGCGTTGATCGGCACTGACGACGCGACGATCTTCATCGCCGATGGCAAGGTGTCGGCCGAGCTCGAGGAATCGCTCGCGCGCGACAACGTGCGCGTCGCGCCTTACGCCGATGCGCCCCGCGCACTCGCCGCGCTACCCGCCCGAGCCACGCTCCTGATCGACCCGCGCCGCATCACGCATGGTTTGCTGGAGCAAGTGCCCTCGGCGGTGACGATCGTGGAAGGCGTGAATCCGTCCACCTTCGCGAAGTCGCAAAAGACGGCGGCGGAAGCCGAGCATATCCGCGCGACGATGGAACAGGACGGCGCGGCGCTCGCCGAATTCTTCGCCTGGTTCGAAAATGCGCTGGGCCGCGAGCGCATTACGGAACTCACCATCGACGAAAAGCTCACGGCGGCGCGCGCGCGGCGTCCGGGCTTCGTGACGCTGAGCTTCGGCACTATCGCGGGCTTCAATGCCAACGGCGCGATGCCGCACTACCGCGCAACCGAAGCGTCGCATTCGGTGATAGAAGGCAATGGCTTGCTCTTGATCGATTCGGGCGGACAGTATGTGAGCGGCACGACGGACATCACACGCGTGGTTCCCGTCGGCGAGATCACGGCCGAGCACAAGCGCGATTTCACCATCGTGCTGAAAGGAACGATGGCGCTGTCGCGCGCACGCTTTCCGCGTGGCATCCGTTCGCCAATGCTCGATTCCATCGCGCGCGCGCCGATCTGGGAAGCCAGCGCGGACTACGGGCACGGGACCGGGCACGGCGTCGGCTACTTTCTGAACGTGCATGAAGGCCCGCAGGTCATCTCGCACTACGCGCCCGCCGAAAGCTGGACGGCGATGGAAGAGGGCATGATCACGTCCATCGAGCCGGGCATCTATCGGCCGGGCAAGTGGGGCATTCGCATCGAGAATCTGGTGCTGAACCGGAGCGCGGGCAAGACCGAATTCGGCGATTTCCTCGACTTCGAAACGCTCACGCTCTGCCCGATCGATACCCGCTGCATCGACCTGGCCTTGCTGCGCGAGGACGAGCGCGCGTGGCTCAACGCGTATCACGAGGAAGTGCGCCGGCGCGTGTCGCCGCATGTGTCGGGCACGGCGTTGGCGTGGCTCGAAAAACGTACGCAGGCTATCTGATCCGAAACAAGAAGGAGCAGCAAAACCATGACCATCAAGGCAGTCGTATTCGACTTCGGCGGCGTGTTGATCGACTGGGATCGCGAGTATTTGTACCGGCAACTGATTCCGGACGAAACCGAGCGCCGCTGGTTTCTCGACAACGTCTGCAAGATGGATTGGGTCGTGCAGCAGGACGGCGGGCAGACCATAGAAGAAGGCACCGCCGAACTGATCGCGCGCTATCCCGATCACGAAGCGCTGATTCGCGCGTTCTATGCGCGCTGGCACGAGATGGTGTCGGGCGTGCTGGAAGAGGGCGTGGCGCTCGTCGACCGGCTGGACGCGGAAGGCGTGCCGCTATTTGGCCTGACGAACTGGTCGGCGGAAACGTTCCCGTATGCGTGGGAACGCTTCGACGTGTTGCGGCGGTTTCGCGAGATCATCGTTTCGGGGCGCGTGGGAATCGTCAAGCCCGACCCGCAGATTTTCGCGCTGATGCGCGCGGAGATCGAAAAGCATCTGCCGGGCATTCAGCCGCACGAACTCGTCTTCATCGACGACAACGCGAAGAACGCGCAGGCCGCGACGGATCTCGGCTGGCACGGCATCCACTACACGGGCGCGATGGAAACCGAAACGAAGCTGCGCGCGCTCGCCGTGCCTATCTGACGCTTACTGACCGAGCAGACTCTTGAGCGCGTTGCCAATACCGCGCACGGTATCGCCCGTGCCTTTGGCCACGCCTTCGACGCTCACACCGAGCGCCTTCGCAAAACCGGCGGCGAGTTTCTTCGACAGACTTTCCTGCAGCGAAAACTTCGGATCGCGCAGATCGCCGTCGAGCACGAAGTCGAGCTTGATCTGATCCTTGCGGTCTTTCAGCGCGGCGACAGCGGCTTTCGTCGGAATGGAGAGGAAGGTGTCGAGTCCGTTGCCGGTGTCGCTGATCTGCAAGTGATTCAGCGTGAGCGTGCCGGGCGCGTGAATGCGGTAATCGTGGATGTTCGCGTCCACGGTGAGGTCGATGGTCCCGCCCGTCACCGCCGCACGCGCGCCGGCCTTTTTCAGCAGATAAGGGTCGAGCGACGCGATATCCACGCCGCTCAGCACGGCGCGCGTCTGCGAATCCTTGTTGGCGATGACCATCCAGCCGCCCCACGAAACCGTTCCCGTATGCGACGGACCCTTGATCGAACCGGACATCGACAGATTGGTGCGGTCGGTGAGCGCGGGGAGATGCAGATGGTCGATGGTCGCACGCGAATCGCTGATCAACACGCGATACGGCGGCTTTTGCACCGATGAATCGAAGAACTCCATCGAGCCGCGTTCGAACGACACGCGATCGATGAGCTTCTCTTCCTGCGCGCGCGCGTCTTCCTTCGCGTCGGGCTTGGCGTCGGCGACGCGCGCGGTTTCCTTGAGACCGGGCAGAATCTGCACGCGGCCATCGGCGGAACGCACGATCGACAAATAGTAGTTGTCCACGCTCACGCCATGCAGATGCACGCGGTTTCGCAGCGCTTCGTGCATGTCGATGTCGAGCACGATGCGCTCGGCGCGCATGGCGTCGCTCGCGGGCCAGTCCTGCGGGCCGCGCAGACGCACGCGCGACAGTGTGACGTGGCCGAAGCCGACATCGATTTCTTCGGCCGAGCCGTTCGGCCCGAGCGTTTCGAGAATGCGCTCCTTCATCTGATGCGCGACGAAGAGCCACCCGCCAACCGCCACGACGATGATCGCCACGACGATTCCGACTGCCCAAAGCGCTCCCCGTTGCGCTTTCGATCGCGCCATCTGCAATGTCTCCCGAATACTGGTTCTGCCTGAGGCTCACTCGGCGGTAAGCCATTTCGCGTGCATCGTTTTTTTAAGTGAGCGCGTACTTTTCAGCCTCTGTCGCGCCGCTAGCGTGTCGCAAAGACGCCGTGAAGACTGGCGGCGACGTGCCTCAGACAGTCGCCGCATTCGTGTCCGATGTCGGTGCGCGCGCGCGCATAGGCGCGCGCGTTCCTCGTCTCATCCGTTCACGCAAAGGGTCAGCGCGTGATCGGCTTGTAGCGCAGACGCTTCGGCCGCGCGGCTTCTTCGCCGAGCCGCTTGCGCTTGTCGGCCTCGTATTCCTGATAGTTGCCGTCGAAGAACTCGACGTGCGAGTCGCCTTCGAACGCGATGATGTGCGTGGCGATACGGTCCAGGAACCAGCGATCGTGCGAGATCACCATGACCGAGCCGGCGAATTCGAGTAACGCGTCTTCGAGCGCGCGGAGCGTTTCGACGTCGAGGTCGTTGGACGGTTCGTCGAGCAGCAAGACGTTGCCGCCCGCGATCAGCGTTTTCGCCAGATGCAGACGTCCGCGTTCGCCGCCCGACAGATTGCCGACGAGCTTCTGCTGATCGCTGCCCTTGAAGTTGAAGCGGCCGATATACGCGCGCGACGGCGTTTCGTACTTGCCAACCGTGAGCACATCCGCGCCGCCGGAGATTTCCTCGAACACGGTCTTGTCGGCGCCAAGCGCGTCGCGGCTTTGATCGACATAGGCGAGCCTGACCGTCGGCCCTTGCACGATCTCGCCGGAATCCGGCTGCTCCTTGCCGGTCAGCATGCGGAACAGCGTGGACTTGCCCGCGCCGTTCGGCCCGATGATACCGACGATCGCGCCCGCCGGAATCTTCATGCTGAGGTTGTCGATCAGCAGCCGGTCGCCATACGCCTTGCTGACATTCTTAAACTCGATGACTTCATTGCCGAGACGATCGCCCACGGGAATGAAGATTTCCTGCGTCTCGTTGCGCTTCTGATATTCCTGGCTGTTGAGTTCCTCGAAGCGTGCGATGCGCGCCTTGGACTTCGCCTGACGTCCCTTCGGATTTTGGCGCACCCATTCCAGTTCCTTCTTGATGGCTTTCTGGCGGGCGGATTCGCTCGATTCTTCCTGCTTCAGGCGCTCTTCCTTCTGGTCGAGCCAGCTGCTGTAGTTGCCCTTCCATGGAATGCCGTGACCGCGGTCGAGTTCGAGAATCCATTCGGCGGCGTTGTCGAGGAAGTAGCGATCGTGCGTGACCGCGACGACGGTGCCCGGATAGCGCGTCAAGAACTGTTCGAGCCATTCGACGGATTCGGCGTCGAGGTGGTTGGTCGGTTCGTCGAGCAGGAGCATGTCGGGCTTTTGCAGCAGGAGCTTGCACAGCGCGACGCGGCGCTTTTCGCCGCCCGAAAGATGTTCGATGGTCGCGTCCCACGCGGGCAGGCGCAGCGCATCGGCGGCGACTTCGAGTTGCTGCTCGGGGCTGCCGCCGTCGCTCGTCGCGAGGATGGCTTCGTACTTCGCCTGCTCGGCGGCGAGCTTGTCGAAGTCGGCGTCGGGCTCGGCGTAAGCGGCGTAGATTTCGTCGAGCATCTTGGTTGCCTGGAAGACATCGCCGAGACCTTCTTCGACTGCCTGACGCACGGTTTGTTGCGGATCGAGTTGCGGTTCCTGCGGCAAATAGCCGATGTTCAGATTGGGCATCGGCGTGGCGTCGCCTTCGATGTCCTTATCGACGCCCGCCATGATCCGGATGAGTGTGGACTTGCCCGAACCGTTGAGACCGAGCAGACCGATCTTCGCGCCGGGGAAGAACGAGAGTGAGATGTCTTTCAGGATCTGACGCTTCGGCGGGACGATCTTGCCGACGCGGTTCATGGTGAAGACGTATTGGGCCATGTCGATGTTGTCTGTAATGGTGTGGTGAAGAGTGCGAACGCCGGGCGCGGGCGGCTGCGTGCGGGACGCGCACGCCGCGTTATCGGCATTCGACGCGAATCGTCGGCGCGGGATGACGCGCTTCCCGGCGCGTGTGCCGCGCGGGATCGAATGTCATTGTACTTCGGGCGTGCTCAGGCTATTGCCAGCGCGCCACGCCGCCATGCCGCGAACACGTTCCGCCGTGGTGGCGGCTGAAGCTGTACGAGCCGTCGCGGCACTGCGCGGTCGCGCCTTCGGGTACCGCGCCCGAACGCGAGCGAGAGGGCGCATGGATTACGTTGCCGTCGCGGTTGACGTAATGGCCATGTCTGTCGAGGTCGTTTTCGTCAGGTTGCGGGTTGAAGTTGTTCGCGTTCGCGCTGGTCGCGTACGCGTGCGCCGGTGTGCAAGGGATGACGCTCGCGGACAATGCAATGCAACACGTGAGAGCGAGCGAACGCAGAAACGCGGGTCCTTTCATCTTCTTTTTGTCTCCCTTTATTTTTATCGGGTACCGCTCATGAAAAAAGCGGAGCCCCGTTTATCGGGCACTCCGCTTTTTCATGCAAGACGATTTGACGATTCTTGACGCTTGACGGCGCTCAAACGTTGAACAGGAAGTTCATCACGTCCCCGTCGTGCACGACGTATTCCTTGCCTTCGGCCCGCATCTTCCCGGCTTCCTTTGCGCCTTGCTCGCCCTTGAACGCGACGTAGTCATCGAACGCGATGGTCTGCGCGCGAATGAAGCCGCGCTCGAAATCGGTATGGATGGCGCCAGCGGCCTGAGGCGCCGTATCGCCGATATGAATGGTCCACGCGCGCACTTCCTTCACGCCAGCCGTGAAGTACGTCTGCAAGCCAAGCAACTTGAAACCCGCCCGGATCACGCGGTTCAAACCCGGCTCGTCCATGCCCATGTCGGCGAGGAAGTCCTGCTTGTCCGCGTCGTCCAGATCGGCGATTTCCGCTTCGATTGCCGCGCACACCGCGACGACCGGCGCGTTCTCCGCGTCCGCATGCTTGCGAACGGCGTCGAGATACGGGTTGTTCTCGAAGCCGTCGTCCTTCACGTTCGCCACATACATGGTCGGCTTCGCCGTGATGAGGCAAAACGGCTTGATGAGCGCCTGCTCGTCTTCGTTCAACGAAAGCGCACGCACCGGCTTGGCCTCGTCGAGCTGCGCGCGCACTTTTTCGAGCACGGCGACGAGCTTGCCCGCTTCCTTGTCGTTGCCCGACTTCGCCGCCTTCGAATAGCGCGTGAGCGCCTTTTCGACCGTCGACAGATCCGCAAGCGCGAGTTCCGTGTTGATGACGCCGATATCGTCCAGCGGATCGATCTTGCCCGCGACGTGGATCACGTTCTCGTCGTCGAAGCAGCGCACGACGTGCGTGATCGCATCCGTCTCGCGGATGTTCGCGAGGAACTGATTGCCGAGACCTTCGCCCTTCGACGCGCCCGCGACGAGACCCGCGATATCCACGAACTCGACGACGGCCGGCAGGATACGCTCGGGCTTCACGATTTCGGCGAGCGCGGTGAGGCGCGCGTCCGGCACTTCGACCACGCCGACATTCGGCTCGATGGTGCAGAACGGATAGTTCTCGGCGGCAATACCCGCCTTGGTCAAAGCATTGAATAGAGTGGACTTGCCGACGTTAGGCAAGCCGACGATGCCGCATTGGAGGCTCATGGAATCCTTCGAACTGGTGAGACGGCGCAGGCCGCGCGGGTTTCGTCAAAAGTCGCGCGCCGGGCAAAGGCTGAATTGGCAAAAACGCCCGCCAGCGCAACGGCCGCGTCGAGCGGCCAGGCAAACCGCCATTGTACCGCCGCGCCGGGCAGCGGCGTTTCGCGCCGCCTTCCGCGACGGCCCGCCGCAGCGCCGCGCAGGCGCCAAATACGCTGCAATCCTCACGGCTATAATGGCCAGATGACTTCGCATCCCCTGACCTTTCATGCAGTTGTCGTCGGCGGCGGGCTCGTCGGCAAGACCGCTGCGCTCGCGCTCGCGCAATCCGGCTTGCGCACCGCGTTGCTCGCGCCGCAAGCTGCCGCCTTGCCCGCGGGCGCCGCGTTCGATTCGCGCATCTACGCGCTCTCGTCGAGTTCGCAGACGCTGCTCGAACGGCTGCGCGTCTGGCAAGCGCTCGATCGCACGCGGCTCGGGCCCGTCTTCGACATGCGCGTGTTCGGCGACACGCACGCGGAACTGCACTTCTCCGCGTTCCAGGCCTCCGTGCCGCAGCTCGCGTGGATCGTCGAGTCGAATCTGATCGAACAGTCGCTCGACGCCGCGCTGCGCTTCCAGCCGAGTCTGTCGTGGTTCGAATCGCGCGCGCAGGGCATGACGGTCGAGGACGATGCCGCGCACGTCACGCTTGCAAGCGGCGAGACGCTCGAAGCGGATCTGATCGTCGGCGCGGATGGCGCGCATTCTTGGGTGCGCGCGCAAATGGGCGCGAAGGTCGACCGGCGCGATTATCGGCAAACGGGCGTGGTCGCGAATTTCAAGGCGGAGCGGCCACACGGCGAAACCGCCTACCAATGGTTCCGCGACTCGGAAATCATCGCGCTGCTGCCGCTGCCGGGCGATCACGTCTCACTCGTCTGGTCCGCGCGCACCGAACACGCCGACGAACTCCTCGCGCTCGATCCCGCGCAACTCGCGGCACAAGTCGAACAGGCCACGCAAAACATGCTCGGCACGCTCGAATGCGTGACGCCAGCGCAAGGCTTCCCGCTCGCGTTGCAAACGGTCGACAAGCTGATCGCGCCACGTGTCGCGCTTATCGGCGACGCCGCGCATCTGATTCATCCGCTAGCCGGGCAAGGCATGAACCTCGGTTTGCGCGATGTCGCCGCGCTCGCGGATGTCATCGCCAATAAAGAAGGTTTTCGCAATCTTGGCGATCCCATTTTGCTGCGCCGCTACGAACGCGCGCGCCGCGAAGACATACAAAAACTCATGTTGGCGACAGACGGCTTGCAACGGCTTTTCTCGGTGCCGGGCACGCTTGCGCGCGCGGTTCGCAATACCGGCATGGCGCTCGTGGGCGCGCAGCCACTCGTCAAGCGCTGGCTGGTTTCGGCCGCGCTCGGTTAAAGACACGCCAGGCACATACAGGAAAAGAACATGAAACGCACACTTCGAACGGCACTCGCAGCGGCCGCGGCACTCGCCGTGACACTTGGTCTCGGCTGTACGGCGCAGGCCGACCAGACCACCGACAAGATCAAGTCCACGCTCGAATCGCGCATGGGCGACGCGAACATCAAGAGTGTCGACAAGACGCCCATTCCAGGGCTCTATGAAGTGAACCTCGGCTCGCAGATCGTCTATACCGACGCCACCGGCAACTACGTGCTGATCGGCGATCTCGTCGATACGCGCAGCAGCAAGAATCTCACGGAAGCGCGGCTCTCCGAGACCAACAAGATCGACTTCGCGAAGCTGCCTTTCGAGAACGCGGTGAAAGTGGTGAAGGGCAACGGCAGCCGCAAGATCGCGGTGTTCTCGGACCCGAATTGCCCGTATTGCAAGCAACTCGAATCGACCTTGAAGTCCATCGATAACGTCACCGTGTACACGTTCCTGTATCCCGTGCTCTCGCCGGATTCGACCGCGAAGTCGAAGTCGATCTGGTGCTCGAAAGATCGCGCGATGAGCTGGGAAGGCTGGATGCTGGACCGCAAGGCGCCGACCACGGCCGCCTCGTGCGACACCACCGCCATCGACAAGAACCTGAAGCTCGGTCACACGATGAACGTGAGCGGCACGCCGACCGTGTTCCTCGCGGACGGCCGCCGTTTGCCAGGCGCCGTTCCCGCCGACCGGCTGGAGAAGGAACTTTCGACCGCGCATTGAGGCGGCCCGAACCCACGACGAGAGGCGCATGAGAGGCGCCTCTTTTGGTTTCAAAGGCGCACCGACCGCGCGCCCACAACAAGAACAAAGGACACGACATGGCAACGACTACGCTCGATCGACCGGTGCGCTACAGCATCGTTCCGAAGAATCCGGCCGCGCATATCTTCGAAGTCACGCTCACGGTCGCCGCGCCGGACCCGGCGGGACAACGCTTCATGCTGCCGGTGTGGATTCCGGGCAGCTACATGATTCGCGAATTCGCACGCAATATCGTCACGTTGCAGGCGTTCAACGCGGCAGGGCGCAAGATCGGTATCGAAAAAATCGACAAGCACGCGTGGCAAGCCGCGCCGGCGGATGGCCCCATCACGCTGCGTTACGAGGTGTACGCGTGGGACATGTCGGTACGCGCCGCGCATCTGGATGACAGCGTCGGCTTCTTCAACGGCACGAGCGTGTTTCTCGCGGTGGAGGGGCAGTCGGCTGCGCCGTGTATCGTCGATATTCAAGCGCCGCAGGGCGGAGCGCTGCGCAACTGGCGCGTCGCCACGGCGCTTGCCGAAGCGCGTGGCACGAAGCGCCATGGTTTCGGCGCGTACGAGGCCGCGAATTACGACGAACTCGTCGATCATCCGGTGACGATCGGCGAATTCGCGCTCGGCGGCTTCACCGCGCATGGCGTGAAGCACGACATCGTGATCTCCGGACGCGTGATCGGGCTCGACATGAACCGGCTCGCGGCGGACCTCAAACGCGTGTGCGAAGCGCAGATCGCGCTCTTCGAACCGCGCACGAAGAAAGCGCCGGTGGATCGCTACGTGTTCATGACGGTCGCCGTCAGCGATGGTTACGGCGGGCTGGAACATCGCGCATCCACGGCGCTGATCTGCAATCGCGGCGACTTGCCGGTGCTTGGCCGACCCGAAGTCAGCGAAGGTTATCGCACGTATCTTGGCCTTTGCAGCCACGAATACTTCCATACGTGGAACGTAAAGCGCATCAAGCCGGCGGCGTTCGCGCCGTACGATCTGTCGCAGGAAAATTACACGTCGCTTTTGTGGCTCTTCGAGGGCTTCACGTCGTATTACGACGACCTGATCCTCGTGCGCACCGGCCTTATTTCCGCGAGCGATTACTTCTCGATGCTCGGCAAGACCATCGGCGGCGTGTTGCGCGGAAGCGGGCGGCTCAAGCAGTCGGTGGCGCAGAGTTCGTTCGACGCATGGGTGAAGTACTACCGCGCCGACGAGAACGCATCGAACGCCATCGTCAGTTACTACCAGAAGGGTTCGCTCGTCGCGCTCGCGTTCGATTTGTCGATCCGCGCGCAGACGGACAACCGTAAGTCGCTCGACGATGTCATGCGTCTCTTGTGGCAGCGCTACGGACGCGACTTCTATCTCGGCAAGGCACGGGGCATCCGCGAGGACGAAGTGGAAGCGCTCTTCGCCGAGGCCACCGGCGCGGATCTGCGCTCGCTCTTCCGCGACGGCGTGCGCGGCACGCGCGACTTGCCGCTCGACGCGCTCCTCGAGCCGTTCGGCATAGCACTCGCGCCCGATCTGCCGACGAGCGGCACGGCCGGCAAGCCGTCGCTCGGCGTGCGCGTGCGGGGCAGCGCGGATTGCACGCTGGCGGTCGTGCACGACGGCAGCGCCGCACAGAAGGCGGGGCTTTCGGCGGGCGATGTTCTCGTGGCCATCGATGGTTTGCGTGTGACGGGATCGAATCTGGAGGCGCTGTTGTCGCGTTATCTGCCGGGTGCGAAGGTCGAAGTACACGCGTTTCGCCGCGACGAACTGCGTCGTACCGAAGTGAAGCTCGACGGCCCCGAAGTGTCGCGTTACGTGCTGACGGCTATCGACGGGCGCGGACCGTCGAAACAATGGCGCGAGCGCTGGCTGAAGGGCTGAAAGGCTGCGCCCACCGGGGATTGTCCTACTGGTGCAACGATCCTTCACGGCCGGACGGCTTTTTCCGGAACGCCGAACAACGAAGAATGCTTCCAACGCGGGCGCCGACGGCTCCCGCTCCTCCATCAAGGAAGCCATCATGACGACGATTCTCCAGATCAACTCCGCAGCCCGCTCGCAAGGCGCTCAATCGACGCTGCTCGCCGACGAACTCACCGCGAAGCTGCAACAAAGCAATCCGGGCGCGAACGTGGTCGTCCGCAATCTGCTCGCCGACCAGCTCACGCACCTCGACGACGCCACGCTCGGCGCGTTCTTCACGCCCGCCGAACAACGCACGCCGGAACAAGTCGCCATCAACGCGAAGAGCGAAGCGCTGATCGACGAACTGCAAGCGGCCGACATCGTGGTGATCGCGGCGCCGCTGTATAACTTCGGCGTGTCGTCGCAACTGAAGGCTTATTTCGACTGGATCGCGCGGGCCGGAATCACGTTCCGCTACACCGCGACCGGCCCCGAAGGCTTGGTGAAGGGCAAGAAGGTGTTCGTGGTGTCGGCGCGTGGCGGCAAGTACGCAGGCACGCCGAACGACTCGCAAACGCCGTATCTCAAGACGTTCTTGGGCTTCCTCGGCATGACGGACGTGAACTTCATCTACGCCGAAGGCTTGGCGATGGGGCCGGAGGCCGCGAGTGCAGCGCTCGCTTCGGCACGCGATTCGATCGCGGCGCTGTAAGGCTTAAGCTCGACGCCGAAGTAAAAGAGCCCGCCCGGTCTTCGGACCGCGGCGGGCTCTTTGCATTGCATTGCGTTGCATTGATGCGGATGTTCAGGCGAGCAACTGTGCCTCGGCGGGCAAGCGCCAGTCGATCGGCTCGCGCCCATGCCGCTTCAGATATTCGTTCGCGGCGACGAAATGCCCGCACCCCAGAAACCCGCGATGCGCCGACAACGGCGACGGATGCGGCGCTTCCAGCACGCAATGCGCCTTTCCCGTGCCGTCGATCAGCGCGCGTTTTGCCTGAGCGTGCGCGCCCCACAACATGAACACGACGCCATCGTGGCGCTCGGCAATTTCGTGGATCAGCGTGTCCGTGCACTGTTCCCAGCCGCGCTTGGCATGGCTTCCCGCTTTATCGCGCTCGACGGTCAGCGACGTGTTGAGCAAGAGCACGCCTTGTTTCGCCCACGAATCGAGGCAGCCGTGAGCAGGCGCGACGATATCCAGACTCGCGGCGATTTCCTTGAAGATGTTGCGCAACGAAGGCGGCGGGCGCACGGGAGCGGGCACGGAGAACGCAAGCCCGTGCGCTTGCGGCGCGCCTTTGTCTTCACCGTGATAAGGGTCCTGACCGAGAATCACCACTTTGACCTCGCCAGGACTGGTGAGGCGCAATGCGCGGAAAACATCGGCGGGATAAACGGTCTTGCCGGCGGCGCGCTCGGCATCCACGAAAGCGCACAACGACGCATAGCGCGGACTGTCGATAAATGCTTTTAGATGCCGCCGCCATTCAGCGGGCAGCGCTTCGAACTGGCTTTCGAGCGTGATGAAGCCGCTAGCGTGCGTGCGAGGCTCGTCGAAAAGAGAAGGCTGCTGGTTCATGCTTCGGCGTCGTCTACCGCGCTTTCCGGACGCTCGCGCAGCCGATAACCTCGCTCCGCCTTGCTCAAATCTTCCGGGTCGAGTTCGGGAAACGCGCCGCGCAATTCGGCGGCGAGCGTGGAGAGCGCTTGGGCGTCGCCGGACTTGATTTCGAGTTCCAGCTCGCTGATTTCCGCGTGATGGTTTTCGCCATCCACGTCCGCCGTGATCTTGCCGGCGTCGAGCGCGACTTCGATCTGCGAGCCTTCACGCTCGATGTCCCACACGATGCGCCGGAAGTCCGTGCGAAACAGGGCGATCAGATTCGGCGCGGCGTCCTGCAACGCCTTGCGGGCCGCTTCGTCTTCGCAGGAAACGAGGAGCGCATCGATTTCAAGCGATTCGCCCGCCACCGGCATCTCCCATTCGTGACGACGGCTCAAGCCGGCTTTCGATTCGCCCAGCACCTTGTACGTCTGAAGCCACTGGTCGGGCGTGCGGCGCAGGCGCAATGCGGACTTCGCCTTGGCGAGCGCGCAATCCGGCGTGTCGAAATAGACGTTCGCCAGTTCCATCGGCTTGCCCGCACCGGTGCGCTCGTCGAAAAAGCGCGCCACGTCGTCGTGCTGCGAAGGCGGCAGCGCGAGCTTGATTTCCTGTTCGATGCCCAAAATTCGGTCCCGTCTTTAGAGTCAGAAGAACATTCGCGCGAGTTCCGTGCCCGGATCGTCGGCGCGCATGAACGCTTCGCCGACGAGGAACGTATGCACGTGCATCGCTCGCAGCCGGTCCACGTCGTGGCGCGAGAGAATGCCCGATTCCGTCACCACGATGCGGTCGTCCGGCACCGCTTCGAGCATGCCGATGGTCGTATCGATAGTTGTCTGGAACGTGCGCAGATTGCGATTGTTGATGCCGATGAGCGGCGTTTTCAGCGTGAGCCCGTCTCGCAGTTCGTCGGCGTCGTGCACTTCGACCAGCACCGCGAGTCCGAGCGAATGTGCATAGGCTTCGAGATCTTGCATCTGCGAAAGTTCGAGCGCGGCGGCTATCAGCAGAATGCAGTCGGCGCCCATCGCGCGCGCTTCCATGATCTGATAAGGGTCGACGATAAAGTCTTTGCGCAGCACCGGCAGGCTGCACGCGGCGCGCGCTTCTTCGAGATACGCGACGCTGCCTTTGAAGAACTGCACGTCGGTGAGCACGGAAAGGCACGCGGCGCCGCCTTGCTCGTAGGAGCGTGCAATTTCGCCCGGCACGAAGTGCTCGCGCAGCACGCCTTTGGAAGGGCTCGCCTTCTTCACTTCCGCAATGACCGCGGCCCGGCCTTCAGCATGCTTCGCACGCAGCGCGCCGACGAAATCGCGCAAGTCGCGCGCGCTCGCTTCGAGCCTGAGTTCTTCGAGCGGCGCGCTTTGTTCGGCGGCGCGAATTTCCTCGCGCTTCACCGCGATGATGCGATCCAGAATGTCGCTCATGGTGATGTCCGTTATTTGGTGAATTGCTGCGTGAAGCGCACGAGAGCTTCGACCTTTTCGCGCGCCGCGCCGCTGGCGATGGCTTCGCGCGCGGCGGCCATGCCCTCGGCGATCGAATCGACGATGTCGGCCGCGTAGAGCGCCGCGCCCGCGTTCAGCGTGACGATCTCGCGCGCCACACCCGCCTTGTTGTTCAGCGCGCCGAGCAGCATGGTTTTCGATTCCTGCGCGTCCTGCACTTTCAGCGAGCGGTTCGAGACCATTTGAAGACCGAAGTCTTCGGGATGAATCTCGTACTCGTTCACTTCGCCGTTCTTCAATTCGCCGACCTTGGTCGCGGCGCCGAGCGACACTTCGTCCATCCCGTCCTTGCCGTACACGACAAGCACGTGGTTTGCGCCGAGCCGCTGCATCACACGAACCTGGATGCCGACGAGGTCTTCATGGAACACGCCCTGCAGCTGATTCGGCGCGCCCGCCGGGTTGGTCAGCGGCCCGAGAATATTGAAGATGGTCCGCACGCCGAGTTCGCGGCGCACGGGCGCGATGTTCTTCATTGCCGGATGATGGTTCGGCGCGAACATGAAGCCCATGCCGGTTTCGGCAATCGAGGCGGCGACTTGTTCCGGCGTTAGATCGATATTCACGCCGAGTGCTTCGAGTACGTCCGCGCTGCCCGACTTGCTCGACACGCCGCGATTGCCGTGCTTCGCGACCTTAGCGCCGGCGGCGGCGGAAACGAACATCGATGCCGTGGAAATGTTGAAAGTGTGCGAGCCGTCGCCGCCCGTGCCGACGATATCGACGAAATGGGAGTTGTCCGCCACCTCGACGTGATTGGCGAACTCGCGCATGACAGTCGCGGCGGCCGCGATCTCGCCGATGGTTTCCTTCTTCACGCGCAAGCCGGTGATGATCGCAGCGGCCATCACCGGCGACATCTCGCCGCGCATGATGGTGCGCATGAGATGCAGCATTTCGTCGTGAAAGATTTCGCGATGCTCGATCGTGCGTTGCAGCGCTTCTTGTGCGGTGATCGTCATGGCAGTCACGCTCGCTTTCCCGATGCCGTGTTTTTCACGAAGTTTTCGAGCAGCGCGTGACCATGCTCGGAAAGAATGGATTCCGGATGGAACTGCACACCTTCCACTTCGAGTTCCCGGTGGCGCACGCCCATGATTTCACCATCAGGCGTCCATGCGGACACTTCGAGACAGTCGGGCAAAGACTCGCGTTCAATCGCCAGCGAGTGATAGCGCGTGACGTTGAAGTGTTTTGGCAGGTCGGAGAACACGCCTTTACAGTCGGTTTCGATCGCGCTCACCTTGCCGTGCATGATGGTCTGCGCGCGCACCACGCGTCCGCCGAACGCTTCGCCAATGGCCTGATGGCCGAGGCACACGCCGAGAATGGGCAGCTTGCCGGAGAACTCGCGCAGTACGTCGAGCGTGATGCCCGCGTGCTGCGGATTGCTTGGTCCCGGCGACAGGCAGATGCGTGCAGGATTGAGCTTGGCGATTTCATCGAGCGAGATTTCGTCGTTGCGAAACGTCTGCACGTCCTCGCCGAGTTCGCCGAAGTACTGGACCAGGTTATAGGTGAACGAGTCGTAGTTGTCGATCATCAGCAGCATGGTCTTTTCTCCTCAGAAGTCGCTGTCGAGGCCATCTTGCACTTGCTCGGCGGCACGCAACACGGCGCGCGCCTTGTTCTCCGTCTCTTGCCATTCGGACTCGGGCACCGAGTCGGCAACGACACCCGCCGCTGCCTGCACATAGAGATTGCCCTTGTGAATGAGGCCGGTGCGAATGGCAATCGCCAGATCCATTTCGCCGCTGAACGACAAATAACCGACCGCGCCGCCATACAAGCCGCGCTTCACGGGTTCGAGTTCGTCGATCAATTCCATCGCGCGCACTTTCGGCGCGCCGGAAAGCGTGCCGGCGGGAAAGGTCGCGCGCAATACGTCGAAGTTGCTCATGCCGGGCTTCAACGTGCCTTCGACCGAACTCACGATGTGCTGAACGTGCGAATACTTTTCGATGATCATCTTGTCCGTCACCGAAACCGAGCCGGTCTGCGCAATACGGCCCACGTCGTTGCGCGCGAGGTCGATCAGCATCACGTGCTCGGCGACTTCCTTCGGATCGTTCAGCAGTTCGGTGGCGAGTTCGGCGTCGCGCTCGGGCGTGTTGCCGCGCGGTCGCGTGCCGGCAAGCGGACGTATGGTCACGATGCGCTCGCCCGCGCGCTGTTCCTGACGCACGAGAATTTCCGGCGATGCGCCGACCACGTGAACGTCGCCGCCAAAGTTGTAGTAGTACATGTACGGCGACGGATTGAGCGAACGCAGCGCGCGATACAGCGAGAGCGGGTTGTCGCGGAACGGCTTGACGAGCCGCTGGCCGACTTGCACCTGCATTAGTTCGCCCGCCGCGATGTATTCCTTCGCGCGTCGCACGGCGTTCAGATAATCCTCTTTAGCGAACTCGCGGAACGTTTCGGTGCGCACACTCGCCGACGTCACGGGCGGCTGGACGGTAGCACGCAGACGCGCCCGCAGTTCGCGCAGCCGATGCTTCGCCTTGGCATACGCCTCGGCCTTGGTGGGATCGGCATAGACGATCAGGTAGAGCTTGCCCGCGAGGTTGTCGATGACCGCGACTTCCTCGGTCAGCAGCAGCTGAATGTCCGGCAGGCCGAGATCGTCGTGCGGCGCCGTATGCGCGAGCTTTTTCTCGATATAGCGCACCGCGTCGTAACCGAAGTAGCCTGCCAGGCCGCCGCAGAAGCGCGGCAAACCAGGACGCATGGCAACCTTGAAACGCTTCTGGAAGCGTTCGATGAACGCGAGCGGATCGCCTTCATCGGTCTCGGTGACGTTGCCGTCGGTCACGACTTGCGACACGCCGTTCTGTACGCGCACCACCGTGCGCGCCGGCAGGCCGATGAACGAATAGCGCCCGAAGCGCTCGCCGCCCACGACGGATTCCAGCAGGAACGAGTTGGCGCCATTGCGCTCGGACTGCGCGAGCTTGAGATAAAGCGACAGGGGCGTTTCGAGATCGGCGAGCGCTTCTGCGATGAGCGGAATGCGGTTATAGCCTTCGTTCGCCAGCGATTGGAATTCGAGTTCGGTCATGTTGCGATCCTTTGCGTGCCGCGCATTCTTTTGATTGAGCGCGGCATCGGGACAAGCGGGGCACTGCGATCGGCCGGTTGTCCATGCTGTCGAACGGTGCGCGACGACACGCGTTTTCGCGGGCGTTTCTCGCAAGGAGAGACGTCTTGAAGAACGACGCGGTTATCGTGCGTTGCGCCGGAATGGTTCCGAAGCAAGCGGTGCGACAAGTCAAAGGAAACGGCGCGGGAATACGCAGCGAAACAAAAAACGGATGCTGAAGCGTGCTCGAACATGATGGCTTCAGCGTACCTCAGGCGAGGTTAGCGCGACCAGCGACGCCAGGGCCAGGCTCCCCGGTCGATGCTGCTCAGACTCCGTTTTCTGTTGAGAAACATGAGATGGACTATTCAGTCAGTGTGGTATTGGGCGGCGCCAGCGTAGTGGAAATGGCCATTGCGGCGGCGCGCAGCGTGGAAACTATACCATCGGATTTCACCGATTGCACATCTTTCCCGTGGTTGTAGCCGTAGGGGACGGTGAGCGTCGCCATGCCCGCGGCGCGGCCCGCGAGAGCGTCGTTTTCGGAGTCGCCGACCGCTACGGTTTCGCGCGGCAGCACGTCGAGCCGCTCGCACGCGGTGAGCATGGGAAGCGGATCGGGTTTCTTCTGCGCGACCGAATCGCCGCCAAGAATGACCTTGAAATACTCGGCAATGCCGAAGTGCGCCAGCAACTCCACCGCAAACCGATGCGGCTTGTTGGTCACACACGCGAGCGCAATGCCGAGTTCGCGCATGGCTTCCAGACCTTCCTTCACTTCGGGAAAGAGTGCCGAGTACTGGCCGTTGATCTTCGCGTATTCGCTTTGATAGATAGCGAGGGCGTCGTCGAATTGCGCGGCGGCTTCGGTGCGCGGCAGGCGCACGGCGAGCACGCTGCGGATCAGATTCTCCGAGCCCTTGCCGACGTAACCCACGACTTCATCGCGCGCGACCGGCTGCTGTTCCAGACCGATGCGCACGAGCATGCCGTTGATCGCGGCGACGAAGTCGTCGGCGGTATCGACCATGGTGCCGTCGAGATCGATGATGGCCGCACGGATCGGTCGCGCGGGTCGTATCGAAAAGGTGGTGAGTTCGCTCACTGCGCGTTCCCCACTTTGGCAAGTTCGGCGCGCATGGCGTCGATTACTTGCTTGTAGTCGTGCTTGCCGAAGATGGCCGAGCCCGCGACGAAGCTGTCCGCGCCCGCCGCCGCGATCTCGCCGATGTTCTCCACCTTCACGCCGCCATCCACTTCGAGATGAATATCGCGGCCCGTTCGCTCGCGGTAAGCGTCGATACGCGTGCGCGCTTCGCGAATCTTGTTCAACGCTTCAGGAATGAACGACTGTCCGCCAAAGCCGGGGTTCACCGACATGATGAGCACGAGATCGACCTTGTCCATCACGTGATCCAGATAAATGAGCGGCGTGGCCGGATTGAACACGAGGCCCGCCTTGCAGCCGTGATCGCGAATGAGCGACAAGGTCCGGTCGATATGATCCGAACCTTCCGGATGGAAACTGATCTGATTAGCTCCGGCTTTTGCAAAGTCCGGCACGATACGGTCGACCGGGCGCACCATCAAATGCACGTCGATGGGCACGTCCACATGCGGGCGAAGCGCCTCGCACACCACCGAGCCGATCGTCAGGTTCGGCACATAATGGTTGTCCATCACGTCGAAGTGAACCCAGTCGGCGCCGGCCGCGACGACGTTACGGACTTCTTCGCCAAGGCGCGAGAAGTCGGCGGACAGGATGCTAGGAGCGATATGGAATTGCTTCATGGACGTGTGGAGTGAGTTGGCCCGCGTCCGGCGAAAGCATTGCCGGATTAAGGCTCGATGTCTGGAACACCGATTCTAACCCGCGTTTTTTCAGCACGTTACCCGGCTGAACGGCCTAATACGTGCTACTCGGAATGAAATGGCGCGAGTTTTGGATTTGACTCGAGCACGCAATTCGTATTGCGAGTGTGAATTGCATAAAGCAGAATGCTTGACCAGTGGAAGCAAAGCGATGAAACAATGAGGCACCTGCGCGCTAAATGGCGGCGCAGCGACGAATAGAATTGGAACAACGATGAGCCAGTACGAATTCAGCGTCGCGGTCGAGACGCGCTACCTGCCGGACCAGTCAGATCCCGACAACCGTCAATACGCGTTCGCCTACACGTTGACGATCCGTAACACGGGTCAGGTCACCGCTCAACTGATCTCGCGTCACTGGATCATCACCGATAGCGACGATCACGTGCAGGAAGTAAAAGGGCTCGGCGTGGTCGGGCATCAGCCGCTTCTGCCGCCGGGCGAGCGCTTCGAATATACGAGCTGGGCCGTCATCGCGACGCCCGTGGGCACGATGCGCGGCTCCTATTTCTGCGTGGCGGAAGATGGCGAGCGCTTCGAAGCGCCGGTCGCGGAGTTCGCGCTGCACATGCCGCGCACCCTGCATTGAACGCGGAGTTTTAGTGGCAATCAGCGGCGCTTCGCAGCGTCGTTTTGGCGGTTCTGGTGTTTCTTCTTGCCCGAATTCGTCCACACGACGATAAAAATCAGCAAGCCGAGCGCAACCAGCGCCTCGAGCCCGAAAACCAGCATTGGATATTCGTCGAACAGATCAGACATGGCGGTTCCCATCAAGAACGAGCATTGTATGCGTTTCACGCGGTCAGCCGCGCGCGTGGCGGCGCTGGCCGCATCGATTGCAACCGCGGTCCTCGTCGCCTCGTGCGGAGGCGGCTCTTATACGAAGCCAGGCGCGAATGCACCGACTGGCGTGCCGATCATCACGGGACAGCGCGCGGCTTCGCGTCTTTCGCCGGTGAGCTGGCAGCAAGTGCCGGGCTGGCAGGACGATTCACTCATCGGCGCGACGGCCGCGCTGCGTCAGAACTGCAGCCGTCTCGCGCGTCAGGCGCCGTGGCAGCGAGCATGCGCGGCGGCACAGCAGCTCGACGATCTGGACATGTCGGCGGCGCGCAGCTTCTTCGAGAGCTACTTCACGCCTTATCAGCTCGCGAATACCGACGGCACGCTCGACGGCCTCGTAACCGGCTACTACGAGCCGTTGTTGCGCGGCGCGCGTACGCGGCACGGCATCTATCAGTACGCGCTTTATCGATGGCCGTATCGCTATAAGCAAGGCTCGGCGTTGCCTGCGCGCGCGCAGCTCGAACGTTCGGGCGCGTTGACTGGCAACGAACTCGTCTGGGTCGACGACCCGATCGAAGCGTTCTTCCTGCAGGTTCAGGGTTCGGGACGCGTCGTCATGGAAGACGGAAGCGTGATGCGCGTTGGCTTCGGCGGCACGAACAACCAGCCGTATCGGTCGATCGGCAAGGAGTTGCTCGATCGCGGCGAAATCACGCCGGTGCAGGCGACCATGCAGGGCATCAAGGCGTGGGCGAAGGCGAACCCCGCGCGCGTCGATGCGCTCCTCGACGTGAATCCGCGCTTCGTGTTTTTCCGCGAGATGCCGTCGGCCGACGTGGTGTCCGCGAGTCTCGGCGACGGCCCGGTTGGCGCCTTGGGGGTGCCGCTGACGCCCGAACGTTCGATCGCCGTGGATCCGTCCGCGATCCCGCTCGGCACGCCAGTGTTCCTCCAGACCACGCGCCCGCTCAGCAATCAGCCGATGAACCGCCTCGTCTTCGCTCAAGACACCGGCAGCGCAATCAAGGGCGGCGTGCGCGCCGACTACTTCTGGGGCCTGGGCGACGATGCCGGCGATCTTGCCGGCCGCATGAAGCAGGGCGGCCGGATGTGGCTCTTGCTGCCGAATTCCTAGCGGGCGCGTTTGTCGACGACGCGTCGCGCCTTGCCCACCGAACGCTCGATGCCGTTCACCGCGAGCACATTCACGATAGCGCTGACGCCGATCAGCGCCTTGATGTCGTAAGTGAGCGCGTCCCTGGCGCCGTCGAGCGCGACGATATCGGGCGCGGATTCGGGGCAAGGCTCGACGTTCAGCGTCAGGACGTCGAGCGGACCTTCCTTCGTCAGTACGATCTGGTAGTGCGGCGCGAGCACGGGGCGCTTGAGCAGCAACTCTTCTATCTGCGTGGGGAACACGTTGACGCCGCGCACGATCATCATGTCGTCCGAGCGGCCGGTGATCTTTTCCATGCGGCGCATCGTGCGCGCGGTGCCCGGCAAAAGCCGTGTGAGATCGCGCGTGCGATAGCGGATGATCGGCAGCGCTTCTTTCGTCAACGAGGTGAAGACGAGTTCGCCGAATTCGCCATCCGGTAACACTTCGCCCGTTTCCGGGTCGATGATCTCGGGATAAAAATGGTCTTCCCAGATCGTCGGGCCGTCCTTGGTTTCCGCGCACTCCGAAGCCACGCCTGGCCCCATCACTTCCGAAAGCCCGTAGATGTCGACCGCGTCGATACCCATGCGCGCCTCGATCGCGCGACGCATGTCGTTCGTCCACGGCTCCGCCCCGAAGATGCCGAGACGCAGCGAGCAACTCGCCGGATCGACGCCTTGCCGCTCGAGTTCATCCGCGATGGAGAGCATGTAGCTCGGCGTCACCATGATGATGTCCGGACGAAAGTCCTGTATCAGTTGCACTTGCTTCTCGGTCTGACCGCCGCCGAAGGGAATTACCGTGAGTCCCGCGCGTTCGGCGCCGTAGTGCGCGCCGAGGCCGCCCGTGAAGAGACCGTAGCCGTAGCTCACGTGGACCTTATCGCCGCGTCGCGCGCCGGCTGCGCGGATCGAGCGCGCCACGAGATTCGCCCAGATGTCGATATCGGACGCCGTGTAACCCACAACAGTCGGCTTCCCGGTCGTGCCGGACGAAGCGTGGATTCGCGAAATTCGCTCTTGCGGCACGGCGAACATGCCGAACGGATAACTGTCACGTAGATCTTTTTTCGTCGTGAACGGGAAGCGGGCGAGATCGGCGAGCGACTGCACGTCCTCCGGGTGTACGTGGGCTGCATCGAACTTGCGCCGATACACCGGCGAGTTCTCATAGGCGTGCTTGAGCGTCCATTTCAGACGGTCGAGTTGCAGCGCCAGAAGTTCGTCGCGGCTCGCCTTTTCTATGGGCTCGAGCGGCAGCGTCGTGGTCATCGTTGTCTCCTTCATGCTCGCCATGCAGCGGGGCCATGTTTGGCGCGTCCGCCTGCTCGGGTCGGTCCAGTCAGACTGGTATGACGTTGCCGCGGATCTGCGCGGACTTGCCGCGAAACATCGCGACCGTTTCGCCTTCGCGGTTGGTCAGGCGAATATCGTAGATGCCGGCGCGGCCGCTCAAAGTCTGCTCGATCGCTTCGGCGGTCAGTCGATCGCCGCCTTGAACCGGACGCAGAAATTCGATCGTACAGCCCGCCGCGACCGTGCTGAGGTTGTACGAATTGCATGCAAAGGCGAATGCGGAATCGGCAAGCGTGAACATCAAGCCGCCATGACAGATCGCGTGGCCGTTCAGGAAGTCGGGGCGCACGTTCATCTGCAGCCGCGCATAGCCAGGCCTGATTTCGACGAGATCAATGCCGAGCGAGCGCGTGCAGGCGTCTGCTTCATACATTGCCTTGGCGGTCGCTTCCGCCAGTTGTTGAGGCGTCACGGGTTTCTCCTTGCGGCTCTCACAGACCTTCGAAGCGCGGTGCGCGCTTTTCCTTGAACGCGGCGACGCCTTCCATGAAGTCGTGGGACGCGCCCAACTCGCGTTGAACATCGCGTTCGAGGTCGAGTTGCTGATCGAACGTGTTGTTGGCGCTCGCGCGAAGCGCCTGCTTGATCGCCGCTATCGCCTTCGTGGGCTGCTGCGCGAGTTGTGCGGCCAGTTGCGTCGCGGCGTCGGTCAAGTCGGCGTCTTCCACCACGCGCCAAACGATGCCCCACGCTTGCGCTTTTTCCGCGCCGAGCTTCTCACCCGTCAGCGCGAGCCCGAGCGCGCGCGCTTCGCCGACACGTCGTGGCAGAAGCCACGTTCCACCTGAGTCGGGCACGAGACCGATCTTCACGAACGCCTGGATAAAGCTGGCCGAGCGCACGGCAATGACCAGATCGCACGCCATCGCCAGATTCGCGCCGGCGCCGGCGGCCGTGCCGTTGACAGCGGCGATGATCGGCAATGGCATTGCCTGAAGACGTCGCACGAGCGGGTTGAAGTGTGCCTCGATCAGCTCGCCGAGATCGGGCGTGGCGCCTTGCGTGAAGTCGAGATCGGCCAGATCCTGACCCGCGCAAAAGCCGCGTCCCGCGCCGGTGATGATGACCGCGCGCGCGTTGCTCGCTTCGACTTCGTTCAACGCGTCGTTCAGCTCGATATGCATCTCGCGGGTAAAGCTGTTCAGCTTGTCGGGACGATTGAGCGTCACCGTTGCGACGCGCGTCGTTGCATCGATATGAAACAGGACGGACTTCCCGGACATGGCGTCTCCTCAATCACCAATCGTTCGAATCGATACTAGCCGTGCGTCCGAGCCCTTGCCATTCGGCCGAATGGCATAGGCCTTTTGCACCGTCGCTTTTGCCTATGCCGTTTGGCTAGCTTCCGCAGTCGCGGCCTTCGGCGCAACATGGACTCTGCTTTGCACGACACGAAAGCGATTGGCGACGTAAGCCGCGTCGGACAGCGCAGCGTTGGCCGCGGGATTCGCGCCCGTGCCATGGAAGTCCGAGTACGCCGCAGTCTGATTGACGAAAACGCCGCCCGTCAGATTGATGGACAGGGCGACGCCGCCGCGAATGGCTGCGTCATAGGCCGCTTCGATCACTGCGTCGTCCGTGCTGTACACGGCGAAGGTCAGCGCGCCGTGTTCTCGCGCGATCGAGCCGGCAAGTTCCAGCGACTGCGCGGTCGAGTCCGTCGCCACGACGAAGGAGATCGGGCCGAACCATTCCTTGGTGAAGCTAGCTTCATCGGCGCGCGCGTCGAGTTTGAGCATGAGGGGCGTATGCACTCGCGCTTCGGGAAAGGCCGGGTGCGCGAGCGTCTGGCTATCGAGGAGAACCGCGCCGAGTTCGCGTGCTTGGGCTACGCGATTGACGACGCCATCGTTTTGAATCGCGCCGGTCAGTTCGACGGCGCGCGCCGGGTCGGAGGTCAGTTTTTCGACGGAAACGGCGAGCGCTTTCGCAACATCGTCGAAGCTCACGTGTCCGTCAGCCGTGCGGATACCCTCACGCGGCACGTAGATGTTTTGAGGCGCCGTGCACATCTGGCCGGAATAGAGCGCGAGCGAAAACGCAATGTTCCGTGCCGCTGCCTTCAGATCGTCCACGGAATCGATGACGATCTGATTGACGCCCGCTTTTTCCGTATAGACCTGCGCCTGATGCGCGTTGCGTTCGAGCCAGGTGCCGTTCTGCGTGCTGCCCGTGAAGTCGATCAGCTTGATTTCGGGCCGCACGGCGAGTTCTTGTACGAGCGGGCCGTCATTCGGAGCGGTGGCGAGCAGCGTGACGACATTCGGATCGAAGCCCGCATCCCGCAGTACTTCGCGCGCGATGCGAACAGTGATTGCAAGCGGCAAGATCGCACCCGGATGCGGTTTGACGATGACCGCGTTGCCGGTCGCGAGATCGGCGAACAGTCCGGGGTAACCGTTCCACGTCGGGAACGTGCAGCAGCCAAGCACGAGGCCCGTGCCGCGCGGAACGATGGTGAAGCGCTTTTGCATCGCGAGCGGCGGATTCTTGCCTTGTGGCTTTTCCCAATGCGCTTCGGAAGGGATTCGGCGCATTTGGTCCCACGCATAGACCACGGCTTCGAGCCCGCGATCCTGCGCGTGCGGGCCACCCGCCTGAAAGGCCATCATGAATGCCTGACCGGTCGTATGCATCACGCTTTGCGCAATTTCGAAGCTCGCGCGGTTCAGTCGCGAAAGAATCTCGAGACTCACGCCGACCCACGCTTTCGGTCCAGCGGCGCGCCACGCAGATTGCGCTTCGGAAGCGGCCCGAATGAGCGCGTCGGGATCAGACTTGGGATACTTGATGCCAAGCCCGATGCCGAACGGCGATCGTTCGTCACCGACCGTCTCTCCCGTCGAGGGCTGGTCGAGCTCGAACGTCTTGCCGAGATGCGCCTTGAACGCGGCTTCGCCATCCGCAGCTGCCGTTTCCCCGTACACTTTGGGGCTCGGCATTTCGGCGAACGGGCTCCAATAGCCGCGTGTCTCGATGGCGGCAAGCGCTTGGTCGAGCGTCGCCTCATGTTTCGTAAAGAGCGGATGTGTCATGGTCGCGAGCAGTAAGAACGGCGGATGGCGGCGGATCGAATAATTAACCGACCGGTTGGTTGGTAATGTTAGCATTATCGAGATAGCGCGAAGCAAGTGATTTCATTAGGGCTTACCTGAGGATCGAAAGGAGGAGTGCATGGCTTACGAGAATCTGTTGGTGGAGACGCGCGGGCGGGTTGGACTGATCACGCTCAATCGGCCGAAGGCGCTCAACGCGCTGAACGACGCGCTGATGGATGAGTTGGGCGCGGCGTTGAAGGCATTCGACGCCGACGAGGATATCGGCGCGATCGTCGTTACCGGCAGCGAGAAGGCGTTCGCAGCGGGCGCGGACATCGGAATGATGGCCGGCTATTCCTATATGGACGCCTACAAGGGCGACTACATCACGCGCAATTGGGAAACCATCCGCTCGATTCGCAAGCCGATCATCGCGGCGGTCGGCGGCTTCGCGCTGGGCGGCGGCTGCGAACTCGCCATGATGTGCGACATCATCATCGCCGCGGATACCGCGAAGTTCGGCCAGCCGGAAATCAAGCTCGGCGTCATCCCGGGTGCGGGCGGCACGCAGCGGCTGACGCGCGCGGTATCGAAGTCAAAAGCGATGGACATGTGCCTGACCGCGCGCATGATGGACGCGAGCGAGGCGGAGCGGGCGGGTTTGGTGTCGCGCGTCGTCGGTGCGGAGCGTCTGATCGATGAGGCCGTCGAGGCCGCGACGATCATCGCTTCTTTCTCGCTGCCAGCGGTCATGATGGCGAAAGAGGCGGTCAATCGCGCCTACGAAACAACATTGGCGGAAGGCGTTCATTTCGAACGTCGCCTGTTCCATTCGCTCTTCGCGACGGAAGATCAAAAGGAAGGCATGGCCGCGTTCGTCGAGAAGCGCAAGCCCGTCTTCAAACACCGTTGAGTTTCTTCTACGCAAAGGGCTTGCGATTCTCGCCGGCGCCCACTAGAATTCCGTTCCTTCGCGATTCGATGAACGCGAAGGAAGCGGGAGGTGGTTTCAGTAGGCGAGGCGGGCAAAG
>NZ_JALQDB010000018.1:0-143548 GCF_023631465.1 Caballeronia sp. GAWG1-1 | reverse complement strand
GATGATAGTGCGGATCTCCCGTGTGAAAGTAGGTAATCGTCAGGCTCCTCATGCAGCAACAAAAACCCCACCCCCAAACAGGTGGGGTTTTTGCGTTTCTGCGGCGTTGGGCGTGCAAAGAAAGCGCTGCTTGGTTCGAGCAGCGCCAAAACAAAAAAATCAAAGTTATCGGGCTAAGGACCGCTCTGCCAATCGAACCCAGTAAGACGAGCCGACAGACAACAAATCGTCATTGAAATCGTAACTGGCGTTATGCAACATGCAGGGACCGGCACCATGTCCATGATCCCGATGACCGCCGTTGCCATTCCCGAGAAACGCGTAACACCCGGGCTTTTCAAGCAACATGAACGAAAAGTCCTCCGCGCCCATTGTTGGTTCGACTGAGGCGTTCACCTTATCCTTGCCTACAACGGCAGTCATCACTTCCGCCGCAAACTTCGTCTGCTCAGCGTCGTTGATCGTCGGTGGATAATTTCGATGAAAATGCAGTTCCGCCTCGCAATCGTAAGCCGATGCCGTCGCTTCGACGATCTTGCGCATACGTTCTTCGATAACGTCTAAAGTCTCGACCGTGAACGTGCGCACCGTACCACCTAACCATGCCTCATCCGGCACGACATTGACCGCGTCGCCAGCATGAATTTGGGTGATCGAAAGCACGGCGGTATCGATAGGCTTCTTGTTTCGAGTAATGATGCCCTGCAACCCATTAGCGATCTGCACGGCGGTAAACACCGGATCGCGCCCGTTATGAGGCATTGCCGCATGCGAGCCGATGCCGCGAATCGTGATCCGAAACTCATTGCTCGACGCCATGATTGGTCCGGAAACCACGCCGAAGTGCCCCGCTGGCATTCCCGGCCAGTTGTGAATCCCAAAGACGGCATCGACAGGGAAACGCTTGAACAAGCCGTCTTCGATCATTGCACGCGCGCCTGCGCCGCCTTCCTCGGCCGGCTGGAAGATGAAAACAATCGTGCCGTTAAAGTTGCCATGCTCCGCCAAATGTTTTGCCGCGCCGAGCAGCATGGCAGTGTGCCCGTCGTGACCGCACGCGTGCATGCGGCCGGGGTGGGTCGATCGATGTTCGAAGGTGTTGATTTCCTGAATGGGCAGTGCGTCCATATCGGCGCGTAGTCCGATCGACCCGTTGCCGGAGCCACGCTTGAGCACGCCGACGACGCCCGTCTTTCCCAGCCCACGATGCACAGTAATGCCCCATCGCTCGAGGCTTTCCGCGACAAGCTTGCTCGTCCCCGTCTCTTCGTAACGCAGCTCCGGATGAGCATGAATCGTTCGTCGGAGAGCTTTGATTTCTTCGTGCGATGCTTCGATTTCAGGGATCAGATTCATTTTGGAACCGTTCTCACGTTTGAATTCGGACGTTGCGCATTGACACTGCGTCGGTCCTTGCATTCTACGCCGTCATTATTTGATGATTTGAACGGTCGTTCCCACGGCGACCATAATAAAATCGACTCATCTGACGCTTTTCATCTGGTAATCCCGGACCCATGCCATGAACGCTCCAACCGAGTTCGCCCGAGCCGTCTGCCCACATGACTGTCCCGATACCTGCGCAATGCGCGTCACGGTCAAGGACGGCAAAGCGGTAAAGGTCAGCGGCGATCCGGATCATCCGCCGACGCAGGGCGTGCTTTGCACGAAGGTGACGCGTTATGCCGAGCGCACGCATCATAAAGACCGGCTGCTCACGCCGTTGCGCCGCGTCGGCCGGAAAGGCGAAGGGCGCTTCGAGGCGATTAGCTGGAACGACGCGCTCACCTTGGCGGCCAACAAGCTGAAGTCGATTGCACAGCGCGCGCCCGAAGCGATTCTCCCGTACAGCTATGCCGGCACGATGGGACTGGTACAAGGCGAGAGCATTGCGGCGCGTTTTTTCAATGTGCTCGGCGCGTCGCGGCTGGATCGGACGATCTGCGCCGCCGCCGGCACTGCCGGCTTGCGCTACACATACGGCGCGAGTCTCGGCATGCACACCGAGTTTTTCGAGGAAAGCGAGATCATCCTGATCTGGGGAGCGAATCCGATCGCGTCGAGCCTGCATTTCTGGACGCGTGCGCAGGAAGCAAAGCGGCGCGGCGCCAAGTTGATCGCGATCGATCCGTATCGGTCACTGACGGCGGAAAAGTGTCATCAACATATCGCGTTGCGGCCCGGAACGGATGCCGCGCTCGCGCTCGGCATGATCGACGTTTTGATTCGCGAGGATCTCATCGACCGCGAATATGTCGATGCCCACACGCTCGGTTTCGAAGAACTCAAGGCGCGCGCGGCGCAGTTTCCGCCTTCGCGCGTGGCGTCGATATGCGGTCTTGACGAGAATACGGTGATCGATCTCGCGCGCGCATTCGGTTCTACCAGGAAGGCGTCGATTCGCCTGAATTACGGTATGCAGCGCGTGCGCGGCGGCGGCAATGCGGTCCGCGCCATTGCTTGCCTGCCGTCGCTCACGGGCGCATGGCGTGAGCGCGCGGGCGGAATGCTGCTGTCGTCGTCGGGCTGGACACCGGTCGATGGAAACGCGCTCGAACGTCCGAACCTGTCGCCCGGCTGGCCGTCGAAACTGCCGCGCATCGTCAATATGAACGCTATCGGCGACGCGCTGCTGAACCCCGGAGACGACGCATTCGGCCCGAAGATCGAAGCGCTGATCGTCTATAACTCGAACCCGGTGGCCGTGGCGCCCGACTCCGCGAAAGTCGCCGCGGGCTTTGCGCGCGACGATCTGTTCACCATTGTTCTTGAACACTTTCAGACCGATACGGCTGACTATGCCGATCTGATTTTCCCGGCGACGACACAGCTCGAACACTTGGACGTCCATAAGTCTTACGGGCATACGCATGTGATGGCCAACTTGCCGGCCATTCAACCGGTCGGCGAAGCGCGCACGAATACAGACATCTTTCGAGGTCTCGCGCGCGCCATGGGCCTCACCGAACCGGCACTCTTCGAGACCGACGAACAGATTGCTTCGAAAGCCTTTCGCTGGGCCGATGCGACGCTCGAAGGTCAGGACTGGAACGCGCTCAAAGAGACGGGTTGGCTAAAACTCAATCTTGCCGATGCGCCCTTGGCTCAAGGCGCCTTTCGCACGCCTTCGGGCAAGTGCGAGTTTTATAGCGAACGTCTGAAAAACGAAGGGCTCGATCCGCTGCCCGATTATCTGCCGCCGTACGAATCGACGGACGGCTCGCCCGAACTCGCGGCGCGCTATCCGCTCGCGATGATCTCGCCGCCCGCGCGCAATTTTCTGAACAGCAGTTTCGTGAACGTCGAAAGTCTGCGCGCGACCGAAGGCCAGCCGCATCTCGATATCCATCCTGCCGATGCCGAACTCCGCGGTATCGAAGACGGCGTGCTGGTTCGCATCTTCAACGATCGCGGCTCGATGCAGGCGCGCGCCCGTGTAACCGAACGCGCCAAGGAGGGCGTCGTGGTCGGGTTGTCGATCTGGTGGAAGAAGTTGTCCCCCGATGGCCGTAACGCCAATCAGGTAACGAGCCAGGCACTGACCGATCTGGGGGGATCGGCGACGTTTTACGACTGCCTGGTTGAAGTGGAGTCAACGCATTGAGTCGTAATGAAAGAGCAGGCCGGAACGAGTCTGGAAGGCGGCGTCTAACCCAATTGTCGGAAGCGAGGCAAGCAGCTAGCATCTCGTTTTCGCACGATCATTCTAAATTCCAATAAGAAGGAGACGCCGCATGGAAAAACCATGGTTGAAGTCCTACCCGGACGGCGTACCGGCTGAAATCGACGTTTCCGCGTACCGGTCGGTTTCCCAGCTGCTCGAAGACAGTTTCCGCAAGAACCGCGACCGGCGCGCGTTCGTCTGCATGGGCAAGTCGATTACCTACGGCGAACTCGACGACATGTCGAAAAAGCTCGCGGCATGGTTTCAGACGAAGGGTCTCAAGCCCGGCGCGCGCGTCGCGTTGATGATGCCCAACGTGTTGCAATATCCGATCGCAATTGCGGCGGTTCTGCGCGCGGGTTATATCGTCGTCAACGTCAATCCGCTTTACACACCGCGTGAGCTCGAACATCAGTTGAAGGACAGCGGCGCGGAAGCCATCGTCTTGCTCGAGAATTTCGCGCATACGCTGCAAGCCGTGGTGAAGAACACGGCCATCAAACACGTCGTTGTCGCCGCGCTCGGCGACCTCATGGGTTTGAAAGGGCTCGTCGTCAATCTGGTCGTGCGACGCGTGAAGAAGCTCGTGCCCGAGTGGAGTTTGCCCGGACGGGTTCGCTTCAATGACGCGCTCAGCGAAGGTGGACGCGCCACGTTTCATAGCGTCGAACAAAGTCCCGATGACGTCGCGTTCCTGCAATACACGGGCGGCACGACGGGCGTTGCCAAGGGCGCGACGCTTTTGCATCGCAACCTGATCGCGAACGTGTTGCAATCCGAAGTGTGGCTCGATCCGGCACGCAAGCGCCGGCCCGATATCGACCAGTTCATCTGCGTGGTCGCGTTGCCGCTTTATCACATCTTCGCGCTGACGGTGTGCGGCATGCTGACGATCCGCACCGGCGGACTCGGCGTGCTGATTCCGAATCCACGCGATATCGCGGGGACGATCAAGGAACTGAAGGGCATACAGATCAATACGTTTCCGGCCGTCAACACGCTCTATAACGCGCTGTTGAATCATCCCGATTTCGACCAGCTGGATTTCTCCAAGCTCATCGCGGCGAATGGCGGCGGCATGGCGGTGCAGGAAGCCGTCGCCAAACGCTGGTTCGCGAAGACGGGCGTGCCGATTGTCGAAGGCTACGGGTTGTCCGAAACGTCACCCTGTGTGACCTGCAATCCGGTCACGGCGATGGAATATACGGGGACGATCGGCTTGCCGTTGCCATCGACGGAAATCGTCATTCGCGACGACGACAACAACGACGTTCCGTTCGGTCAGCCCGGCGAAATCTGCATTCGCGGTCCGCAAGTCATGGCGGGCTACTGGAACCGCCCCGACGAAACCGCGAAGGTGATGACGCCCGACGGCTTCTTTCGCTCGGGCGACGTGGGCGTCTTCGATGATCGCGGTTACGTGAAAATCGTCGATCGCAAGAAGGACATGATTCTCGTGTCCGGCTTCAATGTTTATCCGAACGAGATCGAAGACGTGGTCGCCATGCTGCCCGGCGTGTTCGAAGTGGCCGCGGTCGGCGTGAAGGATCAGAACTCGGGCGAAGCGGTGAAGCTCTTTATCGTGCGCCGTGATCAGAGCCTGACCGAAGCGGATGTCGTGGCGTTCTGCAAGGAGCGGCTGACGGGGTACAAGCGGCCGCGCATCATCGAGTTTCGCAACGACCTGCCGAAGAGCAATGTCGGCAAGATCTTGCGGCGCGAATTGCGCGACGGCACGGCCTGAAGAATCGATTTGGGAAATGGAAAAGCCTTCGTGTCGAAAGACCGAAGGCTTTTTTCTTTGCATCGCATAGAAGCGGTTATGCCCGACGCGCCTTGCCATATAAAAAAGGCGCCCGAAGGCGCCTTTCAAGAGATACCGCTGTGTTAAGACTTGTTAGAACTTGTGGCGAATACCGACCAGCGCCGCGACCTGGTTCGACGTCGACGACGGCGACAGACCGTTGATGCTTGCAACCGCTGCGCGTTGCGTCGAATCCGTACCCGTTGCGTGCTGGTACACACCGTCGATATACACGTCCGTGCGCTTGGACAGGAAGTAGTCCGCGCCGAGCATGCCTTGGTGATACTTGGCATCGGCCAGGCCGTAGCCCTTCGTGTAGTCGTAAGCGACGCCGAGCAGCAGAGCCGGGGTCAACTGATACTTAAAGTTGAGTTCGGCGTTGTGGAACTTGCCCGAACCACCCGTGTAAGCAGCCGGGTTGAGGCCGGCGCCGGCTTCGCGGCCGACATCCTTGAACTGCGTGTTGCTGTACGTCGCGCCGACCGTTGCCGCGCCGAACGTATAAGCACCGCCCGCCGAGATCACTTGTTGCGTGTGAGCTGATGCGAAGCCCGAGATCACGCGGCTGTTCGGGAAGTTCGAAGCCGTACCGGCGGTTGCGGCCGTGCGCGAGGTCGTGTTGTTGCCGAAGAACGAATAGTTCGGGTCCTTGACGTTCAAGTACGCAGCGCCCAATTGCAACGGGCCTTGCGAGTAGCCGAGGCCAGCCGACCAGATCTGGTTGCGATTGAACTGACCTGCGTTGCCGCCCAGGCTGTACAAGCCGCCGAACGTGAAGCCGGCGTAGTTGGCGCTCGTGAACTTGACCGAATTGTTGACGCGCAACGAGTTGTTCATGTTGTCGAGGTCGCCCGGGTGCGCACCGAAGTACGTCGCCCACTGGCTGCCGACTTCGAACGCGCCGGTGAAGTCAACCACGGAGTCGTACTGACGACCCAACGTGACCGTGCCGTATTGCGCCGTCGACAGACCGACGTAAGCCTGACGGCCGAACTCGTCGCCGCCTTGACCCAGCGCGCCGTTGAACACGTTGAAGCCGTTTTCCAACACGAAGAGGGCCTTCAGACCGCCGCCAAGATCTTCCGTACCACGCAGGCCCCAACGGCTGCCCTGCACGTTGCCGCTGTTCAAGGCATACAACTTCTGACCAGCGCTATTGTTCGAGTACAGGAAGCCAGCGTCGATGATGCCGTACAGCGTCACGCTGCTTTGCGCGTGGGCGGCGCCAGCGAAGGTGCCCAAAGCGGCCAAAGCGAGAAGCGACTTTTTCATTGAATAGATCTCCAAGGAGTGTTTGCGACTTTTGGGCAAGGTCACTGTTCTAGCGCCAGTGTGTTGACGTCCCTGCCGGGCACTTCTGAATGAAGTTGAGACGTAATGTAACAAAGAGGCCTTGGGCGACAAAGGAAAAGGGGCCGGTCTGCGCACCTCGTGTGACGTTTTTGCAACATGCGCTAAAATCTTGGTTTTGCAGGAATTTTATGACTCGCGTTTGCCCTAATTCAAAATTTGATTAGTTCAAAAAGCCTGCTTTGGATATTTCTTGCCAGAGAATATGGCTTGCTGAAAGAAGGCGAAGAGCATCGAATTCCGCGCAACGAGATGAGGGAGAAAAACCATGACGCTAGACGAAGTCATCAGCGAATTCGACCGCGGCCTGCGTTCCATGGCGGGTATCAGCCGCATGTCGCGGCCGGTTCCGGAGCCGAACGCGCTCGGTCAGTCGGAGATGAGCCCTCCGGGCATCGACGAACCCGCGCTCGATGAGAAGGAGCGGTCGCACGCCGCTGGTCTGATGCGCGTGAACCATGTCGGCGAAGTCTGCGCGCAGGCGCTTTATCAGGCCCAGAAGCTGGCGACCAATAGCCCGCAGCTGAAGGCGAGCTTCGAACACGCCGCGCGTGAGGAAGAAGACCATCTCGCGTGGACGTCCAAGCGCCTTCGCGATCTCGATTCGCGCCCGAGCCTGCTCAATCCGTTGTGGTACGCAGGCGCACTGGCCATCGGCTTTGCAGCCGGACGCCTCGGCGATCGCGCGAGCCTGGGTTTCATGGCTGAAACCGAGCGTCAGGTGGAGCAACATCTCGATGGCCACATGAAGACGCTGCCGCAAAACGATCACGCGTCGCGCGCGATCGTCGAGCAGATGCGGCAGGACGAAGCCGCACATGCTGCCGCGGCTATCGGAGCGGGCGGTGGTGAGGTTCCGTTCCCCGTGCGAGCGTTGATGCGCGCAGCATCGAAGATCATGACCCGCACCGCTTACTATATTTAGACGGCAGTCTTATGGTCGATGGCCTGCTCCATCGACCAAATTACCGTTTGCGCGTGCGCGGAGGCGGCAAATCCGCCTATAAGAACGGTTACATTTCATTCATTTTGTCGGTCAAATTCACGTAACACTTTCACATCGTCCACTAGCTCTATAATTTATAACGCTTTTCTACTTTGTGCTACTTTAAGCTCCTGCGCTAAGTCCTTGTTCTAACGGGCAAAAACTACTCGAAAAAAAGTTTCGCGTCTTGACCGAGGAAATGCCTTCCACTAAAGTGGGAGACAGTGTCAGAAAGTGGTCTTTTGTGTGATTTCGGAGTCACTTTAAGGCTACTTCGCAAAAAGACGGGCGCCAACGGGGGCGTCAGCACAGGGAGAAGGGCGAGTGTTCCAGGGAGCGTCGGCGCTGACGCTCGATGCGAAAGGACGGATGTCGGTTCCGTCTCGCTATCGGGAAGCGCTGCAAGGGCAGGCAGAAGGCCGGGTGACGCTCACGAAGAGCCCGGATGGATGCCTGTTGCTGTTTCCTCGCCCGGAGTGGGAAGTCTTTCGCGCCAAAGTCGCCGCGCTTCCCATGGAAGCCATGTGGTGGCGGCGCATCTTTCTCGGCAACGCAATGGATGTGGAAATGGACGGCGCCGGCCGCGTATTGGTCTCGCCCGAACTGCGCTCTGCCGCATCGCTTGAAAAAGAAGTGACCCTGCTCGGCATGGGCGTGCACTTCGAATTATGGGACTCGCAGACCTATGCGGCGAAGGAAGCCGCGGCGATGGCGCAGGGCATGCCCGACGCGCTGAAGAATTTCACTTTCTGACGCGGCGCTAAAAACATGGCACCTGCGATGAGAAATGAACTGCAGCATCGCACGGTGCTGCTAAACGAAGCAATTGACGGGCTGATCACGCGCGCGGACGGCATCTATATAGATGGCACTTTCGGGCGCGGCGGACATAGCCGGGGCATTCTGGATCGGCTGGGCGAAGCGGGGCGGCTCGTCGCCTTCGACAAAGACCCGCTCGCAATCGCCACGGCGCAACAGATACAAGACTCACGCTTTTCGATCGTGCATGACAGTTTCGCTGCCCTGCGCGATACGGCGAGCGAGCGTGGGATGGGGCGAGTGTCGGGCGTGTTGCTGGACCTGGGCGTGTCGTCGCCACAAGTGGACGACCCGGAGCGCGGCTTCAGTTTTCGCGCGCAAGGTCCGCTCGACATGCGCATGGACCCGACTCGAGGGGAGTCGGCGGCAGAGTGGCTCGCGCGGGCAACGGTGCAGGAACTCACGGAGGTGATCAGAGATTATGGGGAAGAACGGTTTGCTTTTCAGATTGCAAAGGCGCTTGTTGCTCGCAGGGCAGAGTCCGAGCGTCTTGGGCCTCTCGACAGCACGAGCGAGCTTGCCGAAATCGTGGGTCACGTCGTCAAAACCCGTGAGAAGGGCAAGGACCCGGCAACTCGCACCTTTCAAGCTATACGGATTCACGTCAATCAAGAGCTTGCGGAGCTGCAAGTAGTACTTGAGTCGGCACTTTCGTTGTTGGAGCAAGGGGGGCGGCTGGTCGTGATCAGCTTTCATTCGCTCGAAGACCGGATCGTCAAGCGTTTCATGCAGGCGCATGCCAGCGCGCCCGCCGTGGACCGTCGCTTGCCGATCCGCGCGGTCGATCTTCCCAGCCCGCCGTTGCGGGTCGTGGGCCGCGTGTTTCCGAGCGACGCTGAAGTCGCCGCCAACCCGCGCGCCCGGTCCGCGGTCATGCGTATCGCGGAGCGGATCGCGCCATGAATCGCCTCAACATCTTCCTGTTGATCGTCGTGCTCGGGTGCGCGTTGTCGGTCGTCAGCGCCACCAACAAGCAGCGGCAAGTGTTCATCGAATTGCAAAGGGCGCAGTCGCAAGAGCGTCAGTTGCAGCAGGATTATGCGCAGTTTCAGTATCAGCAGAGCGCGTTGTCGAAGACCTCGCGCATCGAGCAATTGGCTACTAACTCGTTGAAGATGCAGCCCGTCGCTACCGGCCGCACGCAATACCTGACCTACGACCCGGCGACCTTCAAGGCCGCCGACGCGCCCATGCCGCCGCCGCTGCCCGCGTCGGCGCCGCCCGCACGCGGAGCCAAACGATGAAAAAATCCGCGAAACAAAAGGACGTCGCCTACACGCCGAATCCGATCCTCGCCGTGCGTCTGCCCATGTGGCGCTCGAAGCTGGTCGTGTTCATGTTGTTCATGGCGTTCGTCGCGCTCGCCGGGCGGGCATTCTGGATCCAGGGTCCGGGCAACGCGTTCTTCAAGAAGCAAGGCGAAAGCCGCTATCAACGCACGCTGGAAATGCCCGCCACGCGCGGCCAGATTCGCGACCGTAACGGTCTCGTGCTCGCCACGAGTCTGCCGGTGAAGGCCATCTGGGCGATTCCCGAAGCCGTGCCGAACGACCTCGGCGCGGACAAGCTTGCGCAACTCGCAAAGTTGCTCGACATGACGCAGAAAGATCTGCGCGCGAAACTCTCGATGGACAAGACCTTCGTCTACGTGAAGCGTCAGGTGCCGCTCGAAGTCGCGCAAAAGGTCGCGGAGCTCGACGTTCCCGGCATCTATTCGCGCGGCGAATACAAGCGCTTCTATCCGGAAGGCGAAATCACTGCGCATCTGATCGGCTTTACTAATATTGAAGACAAGGGACAAGAAGGCGTCGAACTCGGCGACCAAGGTGTCCTCGCGGGTACGCCTGGCATGCGTCGCGTCATCAAGGACCGCATGGGTCATATCGTCGAGGATGTCGACGAGCAGGTCGTGCCGCATAATGGTACGGACGTCGAACTCTCGATCGACAGCAAGATTCAGTACATCGCGTACACGAATCTGAAGGCTGCGGTCGAGAAGTCGAAGGCGAAGGCTGGCGCTGCAATTGTGATCGACACCAAAACGGGCGAAGTACTCGCGCTCGTCAACTATCCCACGTACAACCCGAACGACCGCACGCGCATGACTGGCGAGCAGCTGCGCAACCGCATTCTCACGGACACTTTCGAGCCAGGCTCGATCATGAAGCCGTTCACCGTTTCGCTCGCGCTGGATTTGCATCGCGTGACGCCGAATACGCTCGTCGAAACGGGCGGCGGCACGTTCGTGCTGGACGGCGCGCGCATCACGGACGATTCAGGTTTCGGCACGCTCACTGTCGGTGGAGTGATTCAGAAATCGAGCAATATCGGCGCGACCAAAATTGCGATGCAATTGCGCGCCGAAGAAATGTGGAACATGTACACGAGCCTCGGTCTCGGTCAGGCGCCGAAGGTTGGTTTCCCTGGCGCGGTGACGGGACGGTTGCGGCCGTGGAAGAGCTGGCGGCGCATCGAGCAGGCAACCATGTCTTATGGCTACGGCTTGTCTGCTTCGCTGTTTCAGCTAGCACGCGCTTATACCGCGATTGCGCACGACGGTCAGGTCATGCCGGTGTCCATTTTCCGCACGCCGGGCGATCAACCGGCACAGGGTCAGCAAGTGTTTTCGCCGACCACCGCGCGTGAAGTGCGCGCCATGCTCGAAACCGTGGTGTCGAAGGGCGGCACGTCGCCGGATGCAGCGGTGCCGGGCTATCGCGTCGGCGGCAAGAGCGGCACCGCGTACAAGCATGCGGGTCGCGGTTACGACCATTCGAAGTATCGCGCGTCGTTCGTCGGCATGGCGCCAATGCCGAATCCGCGCATCGTCGTGGCCGTATCGGTCGATGAACCGACGGCGGGCAGTCACTTCGGCGGCCAGGTTTCGGGTCCCGTTTTCTCGGCCATCGCCGGCGACACGCTGCGTGCGCTCAATGTGCCGCCCGACATGCCGGTCAAGCAAATGGTCGTGACCGACGATTCGAACTCCGCAACGCAACCGCCGGCGAAGCAGCCCGCGAACAACGCCAACAACGCCAACAACGCAATAGCCGCGAAGAAATACGCAGTGTCGAGCAATACGAAGACGCATCCGGGAGTCGTGCGATGAGCGCGCAGGCCCGCCAGATATCGAACGCGGTCGAATGGCTGCGCGCACATGCGCAACCCTCGGCGAACCTGCATGCCGACACGCGCTCACTCAAGAGCGGCGACGTGTTTCTGGCCTATGCCGTCGATGGCGCGGACAACCGTTCTTATCTGGATGCCGCGCTCGCAGCGGGCGCGGTGGCGGCGCTGTATCAGCCGGAAAACTTCACGGGCAAGCCGGATGCGTCGAAGACGCTCGCCGTCGCAAAGCTCAACGAACTCGCCGGCCCGATTGCCGCTGCATGGTACGGCGAGCCGACCGCGTCGATGCTCACCGTTGGCGTGACCGGCACCAATGGCAAGACTTCGTGCAGTCAGTGGATTGCCGCCGCGCTCACCGCGCTCGGCCGGCCGTGCGCAATCGTCGGCACGTTGGGTATAGGCATGCCGGGCAAGCTCGTGCATACCGGCTTCACCACGCCCGACGCGGCACAGCTTCAGCGCAATCTCGCGCAACTCAAGACGCAGGGCGCGGAGGGCGTGGCGATGGAAGTCTCGTCGCATGCGCTGCATCAAGGGCGCCTGAACGGCACGGATTTCGACCTGGCCATCTTCACGAACCTCACGCAGGATCATCTCGACTATCACGGCACTTTCGACGCATACGAAGCCGCCAAGGCGCGTCTTTTCGCGTGGTCCACGCTCAAGACCGCAATCGTCAATCGCGACGACGCGGCGGGACAACGTTTGATCGAATCGCTGCGCGGCAAGGTGCGCACGATTGCATACGGCGTCGATATTCCCGTGAACGCCGTGCCAAGCGCCGATGCGCTTTTGCTCGCGACCAACGTGCGCGCCACCGCAACGGGCACCGCTTTTCATCTTTCGTCGGATTGGGGCGAAGCCGACGTGGAAGTCGGCACGCTCGGCGCCTTCAACGTCAGTAATCTGCTTTCCGTGCTCGGCGTGCTGCTCGAAGTCGGCGTGCCGTTCGACACCGCGCTTGCACGCATCGCGAAACTCGAATCGGTGAACGGCCGCATGGAGCGGCTCGGCGGACGGCCGCAAAGCGATGAGCCGCTCGTCGTGATCGACTACGCGCATACGCCCGACGCGCTCGACAAGACACTCGCCGCCTTGCGTCCAATTGCAACTGCGCGTGGCGGCGAACTCGTCTGCATGTTCGGATGCGGCGGCGACCGCGACGCGACCAAGCGCCCGCTCATGGGCGCGATTGCCGAGCGCCTTGCCGATCAGATCGTCATCACGAGCGACAACCCGCGCAGCGAAGACCCGCAAGCGATCATCGACCAGATCGCGGGCGGCATGAAGGACGCCAGGAAAGCGCGCCGTATCGAAGATCGCGCAAGCGCGATCTTGCAGGCGATTCGCGCTGCGGCGCGCGAAGACGTCGTCGTGCTGGCCGGAAAGGGCCACGAAGCCACGCAGGAAATCATGGGCAAGAAACGCGCTTTCTCGGATCAGGACCACGCACGCCTCGCGCTTGCCGCACGTGCCACGCAGCAGCGCGGAGGTGGCGAATGACCATGTTCACCTTGCGCGAAGCCGCAGCGCTCATTCCCGGCGCCGTTTTGCAGGGCGATGAAAACCTCGCGATCGAACGCATCGTCACCGACAGCCGCGCGGTTCAGGCCGGCGATCTCTTCGTAGCGGTGAAGGGCGATCGTTTCGATGCGCACGACTTTCTCGATCAGGTTGCAAAGGGCGGTGCGTCGGCGGCGCTCGTTTCGCGCGAGCCATCATCCGGGAATGCCTGGCCGCTGCCAGTCATCAAGGTAAAGGACACGCGCATCGGGCTCGGTGCGCTGGCACACGGCTGGCGTGAGCGCTTTGCCATGCCGCTCGTCGCCGTTACCGGCAGCAACGGCAAGACCACGGTCAAGGAAATGATCTCGTCGATCTTCGCGGCCGCGGTCGGCGAAGATGCGCGGCTCGCCACGGCCGGCAACTTCAACAACGACATCGGTTTGCCGCTCACGTTGTTTCGCCTGAACGCGGCGCACAAGCTCGCGGTCGTCGAACTCGGCATGAATCATCCCGGCGAAACGAGCGTGCTCGGCAAGATCGCCGCGCCGACCGTCGCCGTGGTGAACAACGCGCAACGCGAGCATCAGGAATTCATGGCAACGGTGGAAGCCGTCGCGCTCGAACATGCATCGGTCATTCACGCGCTCGGCGAAACCGGCACGGCCGTGTTTCCCGCCGACGATCACTACGCGAGCATCTGGCGCGTGGCCGCGACCGGCAATCCGATCATGGACTTCGCATTGAGCGAGGACGCAGCGAAGGCGGCCGTCACCGGCACGCTCGACGGCACGACGGTGCACGTTCGCTCGCCGCAAGGCGAGATCGACATCGCGCTTGCCGTGCTTGGCGATCACAACGCGCGCAACGCATTGGCCGCAACGGCGGCGGCACTGGCTGCAGGCGTATCGCTCGATGCCGTCAAGCGCGGTCTCGAAGCATTTCAGCCGGTCAAGGGACGTCTGCAAGTGAAGCGCGCGGTGCTTGGCGCGCTTTCCGGCGCCACCGTGATCGACGACACGTACAACTCCAACCCCGACTCCATGCGCGCGGCCATCGACGTGCTTGCATCGCAAGCATCGCCGCGCGTGCTCGTCATGGGCGACATGGGCGAAGTAGGCGAAGAAGGTCCAGCGTTCCATCGCGAAGTCGGCGCTTATGCGGCACAACGCGGAATCGACGCGCTCTTCGCGTTGGGCGACGCGAGCGTCGATTCCGTGAACGCATTCAACGCTGCGGCATCGAAGCAGGCCGGCGCGCATTTCAACGATGTCGCCGCCCTGATTCGAGCAGTGCAACAAGCCGGCTTCGGACCCGGCGCCACGTATCTCGCGAAAGGCTCGCGCTTCATGAAGATGGAGCGCGTGGTGGACGCCGTGACAAGTCCACAACCACCCGTCGTGGGCACCACGCCCGCGGCACACTGAACTGAAAGAGAAGGACCAGCATGCTACTCGCACTCGCGCAATGGCTCCAGAATGACGCCAGCTTCATGCGCGTGTTTACCTACATCACGTTCCGCGCAGTGGGCGCCACGGCGACGGCGCTCCTGATCGGGCTCGTCTGCGGTCCGTGGGTGATCCGCAAACTGACCGCGTTGAAAGTCGGTCAGGCCGTGCGCCGTGACGGCCCGCAATCGCACCTCGTCAAGTCCGGCACGCCGACCATGGGCGGCGTGCTTATCCTCATTGGTATCGCCATTTCGACGCTGTTGTGGGCCGACCTCACCAACCGCTTCGTGTGGATCGTGATGCTCGTGACCTTCGGCTTCGGCGTGATCGGCTGGGTGGATGACTATCGCAAGGTCGTGTACAAGGACCCGCGCGGTATGTCGTCGCGCGAGAAGTATTTCTGGCAGTCGGTCATCGGTCTCTTCGCTGCGGTGTACCTCGCCTTCAGCGTGTCCGAAGCGAACAACGCGCGCGTGTTCGATCTCTTCATGGCGTGGGTGCGCAGCGGTCTTTCCATGGGTCTGCCAGCGCGTGCCGACTTGATGCTGCCGTTCATCAAGGCGATCAGCTATCCGCTCGGCGTATGGGGCTTCATCGCGCTGACGTACTTGGTGATCGTCGGCGCCAGCAACGCGGTGAATCTCACCGACGGCCTCGACGGCCTGGTCATCATGCCCGTGGTGCTGGTGGGCGCGTCGCTTGGCGCGTTCGCTTATGTCATGGGTAGCTCCGTGTATTCGAAGTACCTGCTGTTCCCGCATATTCCCGGCGCGGGCGAATTGCTGATCTTCTGTTCGGCCATGGGAGGCGCCGGTCTCGCCTTCCTCTGGTACAACACGCACCCGGCGCAAGTGTTCATGGGCGATGTCGGCGCGCTCGCGCTCGGCGGCGCGCTCGGCACCATTGCCGTGATCGTGCGTCAGGAGATCGTGCTGTTCATCATGGGTGGCATTTTCGTGGCCGAAACGCTTTCGGTCATGTTGCAAGTCTTCTGGTTCAAGTTCACGAAGCGCCGTTATGGCGAGGGCCGCCGCTTCTTCAAGATGGCGCCGCTGCATCACCATTACGAACTGTCCGGCTGGACCGAGACGCAAGTGGTGGTGCGCTTCTGGATCATCACGTTGATGCTGTGTCTGCTTGGTTTGTCGACGTTGAAGCTGCGGTGATTTTCGTGTCGATGGTGCGACGCTCGAAGGTTTCTTGAATTTTCGTTTCAGGTCAAAGGTAAAGCGATGTTTGGCGAGAAGTTTGTGGATCGGCAAAGTCCGATGGTGCTTGTGCTGGGACTCGGTGAATCGGGTCTCGCGATGGCGCGCTGGTGCGCCAGGCACGGCTGCCGCCTGCGCATCGCCGACACGCGCGAACTGCCGCCCAATCTTTCCGAGCTCGCCATCCATCAGATCGATGCGGACTTCGTCGGCGGCCCGTTCTCGACTGAATTGCTCGATGGCGGTATCGAGATCGTCGCCATCAGCCCGGGACTTTCGCCGCTCGCGCCGGACCTCGCGCCGCTGATCGCTGCTGCTAAAGCACGCGGCATTCCTGTGTGGGGCGAACTCGAATTGTTTGCGCAGGCGCTGGCCAAGCTCGGTATGGACGGCTATCAGCCGAAGGTGATCGCCATCACGGGCACGAACGGCAAAACCACGACGACCGCGCTCACGGGCCTCCTGTGCGAACGCGCGGGCAAGCGCGTGGCGGTCGCGGGCAACATCAGCCCGGCCATGCTCGACAAGCTCACGGAAGCCATCAATCAAACCGCGCTGCCCGACGTCTGGGTGCTCGAACTGTCGAGTTTCCAGCTCGAAACCGCGCACACCTTCGCGCCGGACGCCGCCGCCGTGCTGAACATCACGCAGGATCATCTCGACTGGCACGGCGGTCTCGACGCCTACGCCGCCGCGAAAGGCCGCATTTTCGGCGCGCGCACGACGCGCGTGCTGAACCGCGACGACGCCCGCACCATGGCGCTCGCGAAGAACGTCGCGGCGAATCGCGTGGTGAGCTTCGGTCTGGACGAGCCGGTCAACGTGGGCGACTACGGGCTTTTGCGCGAGAACGGCATGGTCTGGCTCGCGCAAGGCGTGGATCAGGACGCCGCCGACGAACCGGTCAGCTCGCGTCGTCGCAAGCAGGAAGCCGCCGCGCCGAACGTGGTGAGCAAGCGCCTCATGCCCGCCGACGCGCTGCGCATTCGCGGTCTGCATAACGCCGCCAACGCGCTGGCGGCGCTGGCGCTCGCACGTGCGGTCGATCTGCCGCTCGCCGCCTTGCTGCACGGCTTGCGCGAATATCACGGCGAGCCGCATCGCGTCGAAGTGATCGCGCAGATCGAAGGCGTCGATTACGTCGATGACAGCAAGGGCACCAACGTCGGCGCCACGGTCGCCGCGCTCGACGGTCTCGCGCAACGCATCGTGCTGATCGCGGGCGGTGACGGCAAGGGCCAGGATTTCTCGCCGCTCGAAGCACCGGTCGCACGCTGGGCGCGCGCCGTCATGCTGATCGGCCGCGACGCGCCGCGCATTCGCGAAACGCTCGAAGCCACCGGCGTCGCGCTCGAAGATCACGCCACGCTCGAAGCCGCGACGCAATCCGCCGCGCGCCTCGCGCAACCGGGCGATGCCGTCCTGCTCTCGCCCGCCTGCGCGAGCCTCGACATGTTCAAAAACTATGCACATCGCGCCGACGTATTTCGCGGCGCGGTCGAAGAAATTGCCGCCGCGCGGGGAGTCATGCTATGAGCTGGTCGGAACGCTTTGGATCGAAATTGACTGGCCAGCGCAACGCGGTTCCGCAGGATTCGCTTGCGGGTCGCGCGGGCGCTTCGGTGCGCGTCGGACGTCCCGAAACCGCGGGCGGCATTTCGAGCGCGGTCAACGGCGTGCGTCCGGCGCGCTCGCGCATGCTCGACTACGACTACTCGCTTTTGTGGGTGATGATCTCGCTGCTCGGCCTTGGCATCGTGATGGTGTATTCGGCTTCGATCGCCATGCCCGATTCGCCGAAGTACGCGCAGTATCGCGACTATCACTTCCTCGTGCGCCATCTGATCTCGATAGCAACGGCGCTCGTCGGCGCGGTCATCGCGTTCAAGATTCCCATCAAGACCTGGGACAAGTACGCGCCGAAGCTCTTTCTCGTGGCGCTCGTGCTGCTCGTCATCGTGCTGGTGCCGCATGTGGGCAAGGGCGTGAACGGCGCGCGCCGCTGGATTCCGCTTGGCATCACGAACATGCAGCCGTCGGAAATCATGAAGCTCGCGGTGACCATCTACGCCGCGAACTACACCGTGCGCAAGCAAGAGTTCATGCACAGCTTCGGCAAGGGCTTTTTGCCGATGGCGGTCGCGGTCGGCGCAGTCGGCGCGCTCTTGCTGCTCGAACCGGACATGGGCGCGTTCATGGTGATCGCGGCTATCGCCATGGGCGTGCTGTTCCTCGGCGGCGTCAACGGCAAGCTGTTCGGCGGCCTGGTGGCGACGGCGGTCGGCACCTTCACCTTGCTCGTGTGGGCATCGCCTTGGCGTCGTGAGCGAATCTTCGCTTACCTCGATCCGTGGGACGACCGTTACGCGCAAGGCAAGGCTTATCAGCTCACGCACTCGCTCATCGCATTCGGACGCGGCGAATGGTTCGGCGTGGGCCTCGGCGGCAGCGTCGAGAAGCTCAACTATCTGCCGGAAGCGCATACCGACTTCATCCTCGCGGTGATCGGTGAAGAGCTCGGCTTCGTCGGCGTGATCTGCGTGATCCTGTTGTTTTACTGGATCGTGCGCCGCGCATTCGAGATCGGCCGTCAGGCACTCGCACTCGATCGCACCTTCGCCGGTCTGATGGCCAAGGGCGTGGGCATCTGGTTCGGCGCGCAGACCTTCATCAACATGGGCGTGAATCTCGGTCTTCTGCCGACCAAGGGTCTCACGTTGCCGCTCGTAAGCTACGGCGGCTCGGGCATTCTTTTGAACTGCGTCGCGCTCGCGGTACTGCTGCGGGTCGATTATGAAAACCGGGTGCTGATGCGCGGAGGCAAGGTATGACCGTGCAAGGCTCATCCACTGCGAACGCACGCACGCTGATGGTCATGGCGGGCGGCACCGGGGGCCACGTGTTCCCCGGTCTCGCGGTCGCGCACTGGATGCAGGCACAGGGCTGGCGCGTGGTGTGGCTCGGCAATGCGAGCGGCATGGAAGCGACGCTCGTCCCGAAGCACGGTATTCCGATGGAGTCCGTGCGCTTCGGCGGCGTGCGCGGCAAGGGCATCAAGACCAAGTTCATGTTGCCCGTGAATCTCTTGCGCGCGTGTTCGCAGAGTCTGCGCGTGCTGCGTCAGGTGAAGCCGGATGTCGTGCTCGGCATGGGCGGCTACATCACGTTCCCGGCGGGCGTGATGACGAGACTCGCCGGCTGCCCGCTCGTGCTGCACGAACAGAATTCCATCGCGGGACTCGCGAACAAGGTGCTCGCGCATCTTGCGAAGCGCGTGCTCGTCGCTTTTCCAAACGCGCTGCCCAATGCCGAATGGACGGGTAATCCCATTCGTGCGGAACTAACGCGCACATTGCCACCTAAAGAACGCTATGCCGCGCGTTCGGGCCGGTTGAACGTGCTCGTGGTCGGCGGCAGTCTCGGCGCGGCTGCGCTCAACGAAACGGTGCCGAAGGCGCTTGCCCTGTTGAGCGACGAAGAACGTCCGCGCATCGTGCATCAGGCAGGCGCGAAGCATATCGAAGCGCTCGAAGCGAATTACGCCGCGGCAGGTTTTTCGCGTGGCGGCGACTTGCGACTTGTGCCGTTCATCGAAGACATGGCAAGCGCTTATGCGGCAGCCGATCTCGTGATCTGCCGTTCAGGCGCGATGACCGTCTCCGAGATCGCGGCGGTCGGCGTAGCGGCGCTGTTCGTGCCGTTCCCGTTCGCCGTCGACGATCACCAGACGACCAACGGCGCGTTCCTCGCCAGGAACGGCGCGGCGGAATTGATACAACAACGCGATTTGTCGGCGGAAAGGCTCGCCGGCTGGTTGCGTATGCAGTCGCGCGAAACGCTCACGGCAATGGCCGAGCGTTCGCGCGCGCTGGCGAAACCGGACGCGACCGAACGGGTCGCGAAGGTTTGCGCCGACGTGGCCGGTGCGCGTACCCACGCGCAAGCTCGAGAGGCACATTAAGTCATGAAACATATCGTCAAACACATTCACTTCGTCGGCATTGGCGGAGTCGGGATGAGCGGCATCGCCGAGGTGCTGCTCAATCTCGGTTATCAGGTCAGCGGTTCGGACCTGTCGAACAACGCAATCACCGAGCGCCTCAAGATGCTCGGCGCGCGCGTGGCTATCGGGCATAACGAACAGAACATTGAAGGCGCGAACGCGGTCGTCGTATCCACGGCCGTGCGGCAAGACAATCCGGAAGTGCTGGCCGCGCGTCATCGTCGCGTGCCTATCGTGCCGCGCGCGGTCATGCTCGCGGAACTCATGCGCCTGAAGCAGGGCATCGCCATTGCCGGCACGCACGGCAAGACCACGACCACGTCGCTCGTCGCAAGTGTGCTGGCGGCAGGCGGACTCGATCCGACTTTCGTCATTGGCGGCCGGCTGATCAGCGCGGGCGCGAATGCGCGGCTCGGCACGGGCGACTTCATCGTCGCGGAAGCGGACGAGTCGGACGCGTCGTTCCTCAACCTCTTTCCCGTGATCGAAGTCATCACGAACATCGACGCCGATCACATGGACACCTACGGCCACGACTTCGCGCGGCTGAAGCAGGCGTTCATCGAATTCACGCATCGCCTGCCGTTCTATGGCATTGCCGTGTTGTGCGTGGACGACCCGAACGTGCGCGAAATCCTGCCGTTCGTGTCGAAGCCGATCATCCGCTACGGTCTCGGCGCCGAAGCGCAAGTGCGCGCGGTGAACGTCGAAGCGCGCGGCGGCCGCATGAAGTTCACGACGCTGCGCGAAGACGCGCCGCCGCTCGATATCGAACTGAATCTGCCGGGCACGCACAACGTGCAGAACGCGCTCGCCGCCATTGCCATTGCGACCGAACTCGAAGTCGCGGATGCCGATATCCAGCGTGCGCTCGCCGAGTTCAACGGCGTGGGCCGACGCTTCCAGCGTTATGGCGAAGTGAAGGCGAACGACAACGAAGGCGCGTACACGCTGATAGACGACTACGGTCATCACCCGGTCGAGATGGCCGCGACCATCGCGGCGGCGCGCGGCGCGTTCCCGGATCGCCGGCTCGTGCTCGCGTTCCAGCCGCATCGTTACACGCGCACGCGCGACTGCTTCGAGGATTTCGTGAAGGTGCTGTCCACCGTCGATGCCCTCGTGCTCACCGATGTCTACGCCGCGGGCGAAGCGCCCATCGTCGCCGCCGACGGCCGTGCGCTCGCGCGCGCCATCCGCGTGGCGGGCAAGGTCGAACCGGTGTTCGTCGAAACCGTGGACGAAGTACCCGATGCCGTGACGACGCTTGCGCGCAACGGCGACGTGGTGATCACCATGGGCGCGGGTTCCATCGGCGGTGTATGCGGGCGGCTCGCGCTGAGCCAGAACTGAACATGAAAGACGCAACCAAAAGCAACGTGAATCAACTCGATCCCAAGGTCTTCGGCAAGGTCGCCGTGCTGCTTGGCGGTAACTCGGCCGAGCGCGAAGTCTCGCTCAACTCGGGACGGCTCGTGCTCGAAGGTTTGCGCGAAGCGGGCATCGACGCGCATCCGTTCGATCCGGCGGAGCGTCCGCTCTCGGACTTGAAGGCGGAAGGTTTCGAGCGCGTGTTTATCGCGCTGCATGGCGGCTATGGAGAGAACGGCCAGTTGCAGGGCGCGCTGGACTTTTACGGCATCCGTTATACGGGCAGCGGCGTGCTCGGTTCGGCGCTCGGCATGGACAAGCTGCGCACCAAGCTCGTGTGGCAGCAGACCGGCATTCCCACGCCGCCGTTCGAGACCGTGTATCGCGGTGAAGACTACGACGCGCGCACGCACGAGATCATTGCGAAGCTCGGCTTGCCGCTTTTCGTGAAGCCGGCGACGGAAGGCTCGAGCGTCGCTGTCATCAAGGTGAAGAGCGCGGAAACGCTCGCGCCCGCGCTCGAAGAAGCCGCGAAGTACGACAAGATCGTGATCGTGGAGAAGAGCATCGAAGGCGGCGGCGAGTTCACGTGCTGTATCGCCGGCAATCTGGATTTACCGGTCATCAAGATCGTGCCGGCGGGCGAGTTTTACGACTATCACGCGAAGTACGTCGCCGACGACACCCAGTACCTGATTCCCTGCGGCCTGACCGAAGCGGAGGAAGCGCGCATGAAGCAACTGACGCAGCGCGCCTTCGACATGCTCGGCTGCACGGACTGGGGCCGCGCCGACTTCATGCTTGACCTCGACGGCAATCCGTACTTTCTCGAAGTCAACACGGCGCCGGGCATGACGGACCACTCGTTGCCGCCGAAAGCGGCGCGCGCGGTCGGCATCAGCTACAAGGATCTGGTTGTGAAGGTGTTGTCGTTGACGCTCGAAGACTAAACATTCGCACAGGACACAAGCAAACGAACCATGTGGAACAACGTTCGCCAAATGAACCTCGCCGCCAGCGCGCTGCACTTGATGCTCGTGCTTATGCTGCTGGCCGCCGCGGGCATCTGGGCGATACAGCGTCCCGAGTTTCGTCTGCGCGGTATCCAGATCGACGGCGACACGGCGCACATCAACACGCCGACGGTGCGCGCGAGCGTGGTGGGGCATCTGAAGGGCAATTTCTTCACGGTCGATCTCGATACGGCCCGCGCCGCGTTCGAGCAGATGCCGTGGGTGCGTCATGCAAGCGTGCGGCGCGTCTGGCCGAATGCGCTCGCAGTGACACTCGAGGAATACAAGCCGCTCGGCACCTGGGGCAACGACCAGTTGGTGAGCGTGGACGGTGAACTCTTCACGGCGAACCAGGGCGAACTCGACGACGACCTGCCCGCGTTCGACGGTCCCGAGGGCACGGCGAAGGAAGTGGTCGCCCGGTATCACGATTTTCAGAAGTGGTTCGCGCCGCTCGACGCGCAGCCGGAGGAAGTGACGCTGTCGCCGCGATTCGCGTGGACGGTCAAGCTCTCGAACGGCACGCAGCTCGAACTGGGCCGCGAGCGCAACGAAGACACATTGCTCGAACGCAGCCGGCGCTTCGTCGCGTCGTGGCCGTCGGTGACGGGGCGTTGGGGCAACGACATCGAATACGCGGATTTGCGTTACCCGAATGGCTTCGCGATACGAGCAGCTGGAATGCGTTTCATCAATGACACCGACAAGGCCAAGAAGTAAGCAGACAAAACGGGCATGAGCACGCTATGAGCAAAGACTACAAAGACCTGCTGGTTTCCCTCGACATTGGAACGTCGAAGGTGGTCGCGATCGTCGCCGAACTGAAAGGCGAGGGCCACTACGAGGTGATCGGACTCGGTCAGAGCGACTCGAAGGGGTTGAAGAAGGGCGTCGTGGTCAACATCGAGGCCACGGTGCAATCCATTCAGCGCGCGCTCGAGGAAGCCGAGCTGATGGCGGATTGCAAGATCACGAATGTCTTCACGGGCATTGCGGGAAGCCATATCCGCAGCTTCAATTCGAGCGGCATGGTGGCGATCAAGGACAAGGAAGTCACGCAGACGGACGTCGCCCGCGTGATCGAAACGGCCAAGGCCATCAACATCCCGACCGATCAGCAGGTGCTGCATATCCTCACGCAGGAATTCATCATCGACGGTCAGGAAGACGTGCGCGAGCCTATCGGCATGAGCGGTATCCGGCTCGAAGTAAAGGTGCATATCGTGACGGGCGCGGTGAGCGCGGCGCAGAACATCGTGAAGTGCGTGCGCCGCTGCGGGCTCGAAGTGAACGACCTCATTCTTCAGCCGCTCGCCTCGTCGCTGGCGGTGTTGACGGAAGACGAGAAGGAACTGGGCGTAGTGCTCGTCGATATCGGCGGCGGCACGACGGACATCGCCATCTTCAGCGAAGGCGCGATCCGTCACACGGCCGTGATTCCCATCGCCGGCGATCAAATCACGAGCGACGTCGCGATGGCGCTGCGCACGCCGACGCCGGACGCGGAAGACATCAAGGTGAGCTACGGCATCGCGAAGCAGGCGCTCGCCGATCCCGACGAGATGATCGAAGTGCCGGGTCTCGGCGAACGCGGTCCGCGCACGCTGTCGCGTCAGGCGCTCGCAGCAGTGGTCGAGCCGCGTGTCGAGGAACTGTTCTCACTGGTGCAGCAGGTCGTGCGCGAATCCGGCTACGAAGAATTGCTGTCGAGCGGCGTCGTCCTGACCGGCGGCGCGGCGATGATGCCCGGCATGGTCGAACTCGGCGAAGACATTTTCCTGAAGCCAGTGCGTATCGGCGTGCCGGAATACGCGGGCGGCCTTGCAGACGTCGTGCGCAATCCGCGCTATTCGACGGCCATGGGTCTGCTTGCCGAAGGACGCTCGCAACGCATGCGCGGCCGCAAGGTCGCGGTACAGAACGGATCGATGGGCCAGGTCTTCACGCGCATGAAAGACTGGTTTCTCGGAAACTTCTGAATCGAATAAGAAACATAAGTAGCACGAAAGAAAAAGCAGCAGACGCTGAATATAATTCGTGCCAGTACCGGCGGCTGGCGCGCGGTGAGGGGTTGCCCGATCTCTCGCCGAATAACGCCGATCTTCATTCTTGACGGAGGCAACATGGATTTCGAAATGCTGGAAACGGAAACCAACGGAACGATCATCAAGGTGGTCGGTGTCGGAGGTGCGGGTGGCAACGCCGTGCAGCACATGATCAACAGAGGTGTACAAGGCGTCGACTTCATCGTGATGAATACCGACGCGCAGGCACTGGCTCGCTCACGCGCGCCGGCGGTTCTGCAATTGGGCATGACCGGTCTCGGTGCGGGCGCCAAGCCGGACAAGGGTAAGGAAGCGGCGGAAGACGCGCGCGAGCGTATCGCCGATGCATTGCGTGGCGCGCACATGGTGTTCATCACCGCGGGCATGGGTGGCGGCACGGGGACGGGCGCGGCGCCGGTGGTCGCGCAGATCGCGAAGGAAATGGGCATTCTGACCGTCGGCGTCGTGAGCAAGCCGTTCGAGTTCGAAGGCGGCCGCCGCATGCGCGTGGCGGAAGCCGGCTCGCAGCAGTTGGAAGATCACGTCGACTCGCTCATCGTCGTGTTGAACGACAAGCTGTTCGACGTGATGGGCGACGACGCCGAAATGGACAAGTGCTTCCAGTGCGCGGATGACGTGCTGAACAACGCTGTCGCGGGCATCGCGGAAATCATCAACGTCGATGGTCTCGTGAACGTCGACTTCGAAGATGTGAAGACCGTGATGGGCGAGCAAGGCAAAGCGATGATGGGCACGGCGACAGTCGCCGGCGTCGATCGCGCACGTCTCGCGGCGGAACAGGCCGTGGCGAGCCCGTTGCTCGAAGGCGTGGACTTGTCGGGTGCGCGCGGCGTGCTCGTGAATATCACGTCGAGCCGTTCGCTGCGTTTGTCGGAAACGCGTGAAGTGATGAATACCATCAAGAGCTACGCGGCCGACGACGCAACCGTGATCTTCGGCGCGGTGTACGACGACGCAATGGGCGACGCCCTGCGCGTGACGGTGGTGGCAACGGGCCTGGGCCGCGCGGCGAAGAAGCAGCAGCAAGCGCCAATGACCCTCCTGCGCACGGGCACCGACAATCAGCCGGTCGCGCATGCGCACGCAACGCACAACACGTATTCGCCGCAGCATGGTCAGCCGACGGATTACGGTCAGCTGGACACGCCGGCAGTGTGGCGTTCGACGCGGGAAACGGCGGCATCGCATGTGCAGGCATTGCAGGAAAAGGGCGTCGACACTTACGACATCCCGGCGTTCCTACGCAAGCAAGCGGACTAAGACGGGCCTCATCGCCGAATCATGGCGACGAGCGAAGCCGTAGCACCCGTTATCACGCGCGCTGAATCGAGAAGCGCGACAATGCAGGCTTCACGTGGGGCGACTGTCCAAGGCCGCGTTCGAGGACGTATCGAATCGGACGCCAGGCCGTGGCCAGGCGCTCTCCACGAATTTGCCACTGTGCAGATGAAGCCGGTGTCGTCGAACTTCGCGATAAAGCGTCAAGCGCGGGACGATGCACTTCGCCGGAATGTGCGGGCACTGACGAGGGAAGGACCGAGCATGATCAAAGTGGGTGAAACGTTGCCGGATGTGCGTCTCTTCGAGTTCATCGAGGAGCCGAGCGAAGGCTGCGCCGTGGGACCGAACGGGTTCTCGGCGCGCGAGCGGACCGCTGGCAAGCGCGTGGTGATCTTCGGATTGCCGGGCGCGTTCACGCCGACGTGTTCCGCCAGACACGTGCCCGGCTACGTCGAGGCGGCGGAGGAGTTTTCCGCTGAGGGTATCGACGAAGTCTGGTGCGTTTCCGTCAACGACGCGTTCGTCATGAACGCGTGGGGACGCGATCTTCAAACCGCGGGCAAGGTGAAGATGATCGCGGACGGCAGTGCGCGTTTTGCCCAGGCACTCGGACTGGATCAGGATTTGACCGAGCGCGGCATGGGAATTCGTTCCCAGCGCTACGCGATGGTGATCGACAATGGCGTGGTCAAGACGCTCAATGTCGAAGCGCCCGGCAAGTTCGAAGTCAGCGACGCTCAAAGCATCCTGGCGACGTTGCGCTGAGTGAAGCGGCGTCGCGTTGTCTCTGTACAACGCCGCAGACGCACTCTCAAACAGCCGCAACTTGGGGCCGATGACCGGAAATGCCTCCATTCCGGCCATCGGCCCGTTCCACTTCATTAAATCTGTCATCGGCAGGTAACACCGGGAAACACTTGAAACCTCCCGGAGCGCGACGACGTGCACTGGATGGAGTATACTTCGGCCTATTAGCTTATATAGTGCGATTAATTCTCTTTATTGGGAATTCATATCGGAAGAAGAAAATCATGTTGAAGCAGCGAACAATCAAGACCGTAGTCAAGACCGTGGGGATCGGGCTCCATTCCGGCCGAAAGGTCGAACTGACGCTCAAGCCCGCACCGGCTGGCACGGGCATCGTGTTCTCGCGTATCGACCTGCCGCAACCGGTCGACATTCCTGCGTCCGCGATGTCCGTCGGCGACACGCGTCTGGCGTCCGTGTTGCAGAAGGACGGCGCGCGCGTTTCCACCGTCGAGCACTTGATGTCGGCATGCGCGGGACTCGGTATCGACAATCTGTATGTCGATGTAACGGCCGAGGAAATCCCGATCATGGACGGCAGCGCGGCTTCGTTCGTGTTTCTGATTCAATCGGCGGGTATCGAAGAGCAGAACGCACCGAAGAAATTCATCAAGGTGACGAAGCCCGTCGAAGTGCGCGACGGCGATAAATTCGCGCGCCTCGACCCGTATTTCGGCTTCAAACTGAGCTTTACCATCAACTTCCGTCACCCGGCCGTCGACAAGACCGGTCAGGCGTTAGAAGTGGATTTCGCAACTACGTCATATGTGCGTGAAATCGCGCGTGCTCGTACGTTCGGCTTTGCGCACGAAGTTGAAATGATGCGCGAACTCGGTCTCGCACGCGGCGGCAGCATGGACAACGCGATCGTGCTCGACGAGTACCGCATCCTGAATAACGACGGCTTGCGCTACGACGACGAATTCGTGAAGCACAAGATGCTGGACGCCATTGGCGACCTGTATGTCGTGGGGCATCCCCTGCTCGCGTCATACAAAGCGTACAAGGGCGGCCACGCCATGAACAACATGCTTTTGCGCGAATTGCTCGCAAACGAAGACGCTTACGAAATGGTCACGTTCGAGGACATTCAGAAGGCGCCGCGCGGTTTCAGTTTCGACACGCAGACGGCATTTGCCTGAGTCACTTCAGGCAGCGAGTTTCAAGCGAATGAGCGGTGCGAAAGCATCGCTCATTTTTTTTTGCCTTTGCCTTGATGACGCGCGGCCATTTTCGCGAGCGCTTCCTGCAGCGGCGAAGGCGCGAGCATCTCGGCAAGCTCGTGCAGCGCCGATGCACCCGCCGCCGACATCCGCGCTTGCTTGGGCGGCACCGCGTCCTGCATCGATTGCGGACGCACGCGCACTCTCAGCGAGTTGACCGCCCAGCCGCGTTGCTGCAAATCGGCGAGCAAAGTGGGCTCGATATGGCGCAGCCGCGCCGCGAGCGCGTTATGCGCGGCGAAAAGCGCTAGCACGCCATCCTTGATGAAACCGGGCTCGACATTGGCCGCGAGATAATCCGGCAGGAGCGTGCTCAGATCGCGCTGCAGCGCCGCCACTTGCTCGACGCCCGCCCGCAATGCGCGAAAGGCATCGGTGCGATCGAGGACATCGGCCAGCGCCTGCGGCTTGCGCGGATCGAACCGCTGCGGTCCAGATCTTGAATTTGTAGAAAAACGGCTCATTTTTGGCTTGAGAACGCCCGACGCAATGGTTCGATTGTAACGCGCGCCCGCGCGCTTCCCCGACGCGCAAGCCTTATTCGGCAACCGCGCCGGAACAAACTTTCAAACGGTTGACTGTCGCGTTCCCCCGACGCGCGCGAGCCCACGCGGACGTAAGGTCTGCCAAACTCGCGTGCTAAAATTCCCGATTCGATTTCACCCAATGGACTTAAGTCGCCGGGGTTCTCCGAACTCGGACGCAGCAAGCAACATGCGCCCATCCGAAGCCGCGACGCAGACACTGATCCGATGACCACCGGTTTCCTTCAGAAGATTTTTGGCAGCCGCAATCAGCGGCTGGTCAAGCAGTACCAAAAGACCGTTGTGGCGATCAACGCCCTCGAGCCGACCGTCGAGAAATACACGGACGATCAGCTACGCGCGAAGACGGACGAGTTCCGCCAGCGCGTCGCGAGCGGCGAATCGCTCGACGTGCTTCTGCCCGAGGCATTCGCGGTCTGTCGCGAAGCGAGTCGGCGCGTCCTGAAAATGCGCCACTTCGACGTCCAGTTGATCGGCGGCATGGTGCTGCATTACGGCAAGATCGCGGAAATGCGCACGGGCGAAGGCAAGACGCTCGTCGCCACACTCGCCGCGTATCTGAACGCGCTGTCGGGCCGCGGCGTGCACGTCGTGACGGTGAACGACTACCTCGCGCAACGCGACGCCGAATGGATGGCGCGTCTCTACAACTTCCTGGGTCTTTCGTGCGGCGTGAATCTGTCGCAAATGGAACACGGCCAGAAGCAGGAAGCCTACGCGGCGGACATCACTTACGGCACGAACAACGAATTCGGCTTCGACTATCTGCGCGACAACATGGTCTACGAGACCAACGCGCGCGTGCAGCGGCCGCTCAACTTCGCCATCGTCGATGAAGTGGATTCGATCCTCATCGACGAAGCGCGTACGCCGCTCATCATTTCCGGTCAGGCCGAAGATCACACCGACCTCTACGTGCGCATGAATGCGCTCCCGCCGCTGCTCGAACAGCAGATCGGCGAGGAGAAGGCGGACGGCACGGGCGTCGAAAAGCCGGGCGACTACACGCTCGACGAGAAAGCGCGTCAAGTGTTCCTCACCGAATCGGGCCATGAAAAGGCGGAGCGTCTGCTTGCCGAATGGGGTTTGATCGGCGAGGGCGAAAGTCTCTACGCGCCGCAGAACATCACCTTGATGCACCACGTGTACGCCGCTTTGCGCGCGCACACGCTGTTCTTCCGCGATCAGCACTATGTCGTGCAGGGCAGCGAGGTCGTTATTGTCGACGAATTCACGGGCCGCATGATGACGGGCCGCCGCTGGTCGGACGGTCTGCATCAGGCAGTGGAAGCCAAGGAGCACGTGCAGATCCAGAGCGAAAACCAGACGCTCGCTTCCATCACGCTGCAAAACTATTTCCGCATGTATTCCAAGCTGTCCGGCATGACCGGCACGGCTGACACGGAAGCCTACGAGTTCCAGGAAATCTACGGTCTGGAAACGGTCGTGATCCCGACCAACCGGGCGCCGAAGCGTGTCGACAAGCAGGATCAGATCTACAAGACATCGAAGGAACGTTACGACGCCGTCATCCGCGACATTCGCGAGTGCGTCGAACGCGGTCAGCCAACGCTCGTCGGCACGACGTCCATCGAAGCGTCGGAATTGCTCTCCGGCTTGCTCACTCAGGCAGGCATTCGCCACGAAGTGCTGAACGCGAAGCAGCACGCGCGCGAAGCGGCCATCGTCGCGGAAGCGGGGCGTCCGAGCGCCGTGACCATTGCGACCAACATGGCCGGTCGCGGCACGGACATCGTGCTTGGCGGCAATGTCGAGAAGCAGGCTTCGTTCATCGAGGCGGATCTTTCGATTGCCGAAGGCGAAAAGGCCCGGCTGATTCAGAAGCTGCACGACGAATGGCAGATGCTGCATGACACCGTGAAGGAAGCGGGCGGCCTGCATATCATCGGGACCGAGCGGCATGAATCGCGCCGTATCGACAACCAGTTGCGCGGCCGCGCGGGCCGTCAGGGCGATCCGGGTTCGTCGCGCTTCTATCTTTCGCTGGATGATCCGCTTCTGCGCATTTTCGCGGGCGACCGCGTGCGCGCGATCATGGACCGCCTGAAGATGCCGGAAGGCGAGCCGATCGAAGCGGGCATGGTCACGCGGTCGATCGAAGGGGCGCAGCGCAAGGTGGAAGCGCGCAACTTCGACATCCGGAAGCAACTGCTCGAATACGACGACGTCTCCAACGATCAGCGCAAGGTGATCTATCAGCAGCGCAACGAGTTGCTGGAAGCGACGGACGTGCAGGAAACCATCGCGGCCATGCGTCAGAGCGTGATCGGCGACCTGGTGCGCAACTTCGTGCCGGCGGGCAGTATCGAGGAACAGTGGGACGCGCCCGAGCTCGAAGAAGTGCTGCGCAATGACTGGTCGCTCGATCTCGCCGTGCAGGAGATGATCAACGAGTCGAACTCCATCGACGCCGAGGAAATCAACGAAGCCGTGCTCGCCGCCGCCGACGAAGCGTACGAGGCGAAGGTCGCCATGGTCGGCCGCGATTCATTCAGCGCGTTCGAACGCTCGATCATGCTGCAGACGCTCGACAGCCGCTGGCGCGAACATCTGGCCGCGCTCGATCATCTGCGTCAGGGCATCCATCTGCGCGGCTATGCGCAGAAGAACCCGAAGCAGGAATACAAGCGCGAGGCGTTCGAACTCTTCGCGGCCATGCTCGACGAGGTCAAGCAGGAAGTCACGCGCGTCGTGATGAACGTGCAGATCCAGTCGCCGGAGCAGCTCGAAGAAGCCGCCGAACAGTACGAAGAGCGCGGCAGCCATCTGGAGAACGTGTCGTTCACGCACGCGGACTTCAACGCGCCGGCGGCAGCGCCCGCGCCCGCCGCGGTGGCGGCATCCGCCGCCGCGCAGATGGTCAATCAGGCTATGTCCGCAGGCGACGACGTCAGCGTCGTCACACGTTCAGCCGACGATCTGCCGAAGGTCGGCCGCAACGACCCGTGCCCGTGCGGCAGCGGGAAGAAGTACAAAAACTGTCACGGCAAGCTGGCTTAATAGGCTGCTCAGACGAAACGGACCAAGCGACGCAGCAATGCGTCGTTTGTCCATCTGGCGCTTTCGCGCGCGTTTCACGGCGTCGCTCCGCTCCCGGCGCGCGTCAGTCCTTCATCCTGTGCCGGCCTGGTCTTCTCACCGGCACGCGTCACCTACAGCTGAGTCGCGAACATGGCCGTCAATTTCCCCTCGATCGATCCCGCAGCGCTTCATCCCGTCGCCGGCGTCACGCTAGGCTGGGCCGAGGCGAACATTCGCAAGCCCAACCGCAAGGACGTGCTGGTCATTCGCGTCGATGAAGGCGCGACCGTGGCGGGTGTGTTCACGCAAAATCGTTTTTGCGCCGCGCCGGTAATCGTCTGCCGCGAGCATCTCGAAGCCGTTCGCGCGGGCGGCAAGGGCATTCGCGCGCTCGTCATCAACACGGGCAACGCGAATGCGGGCACCGGCGAGCCGGGCCTCGTGATCGCTCGCGAGACTTGCGCGGAGCTTGCGCGCCTCGCGAACCTCGACGCGCAGCAGATCCTGCCGTTCTCCACGGGCGTGATTCTCGAGCCGCTACCGCTCGATCGTCTGAAAGCGGGCTTGCCTGCCGCGCTGGCCAATCAGCAGGCCGCGCACTGGTTCGAAGCCGCGCAGTCCATCATGACCACGGACACGCTGCCGAAAGCCACGTCGCGTCAGGTGCGGATCGACGACCACACGGTGACCTTTTCGGGCATCAGCAAGGGCGCGGGCATGATCAAGCCGAACATGGCCACCATGCTCGGTTTCCTCGCCTTCGATGCCAACGTCGCGCAACCCGTGCTCGACGAACTGGTGAGGCACGTTGCGGATCGCTCGTTCAACTGCATCACCATCGACGGCGATACCTCGACCAACGATTCATTCATCCTGATCGCGTCGGGCAAATCGAGCCTGCCGGCAATCACTTCGACGGATTCACCCGCTTACGCTGCTTTGCGCGATGCAGTCACTGCCGTCGCACAAGAACTGGCGCAGCTCATCGTGCGCGATGGCGAAGGCGCGACCAAGTTCATGACGATCACCGTCGAAGGCGGCAAGGACGTCGCGGAATGCCGCCAGATTGCTTATGCAATCGGCCATTCACCGCTCGTGAAGACCGCGTTCTATGCGTCGGACCCTAATCTCGGGCGTATTCTCGCGGCAATCGGCTATGCGGGCGTGGCGGACCTCGACGTCGGCAAGGTCGATCTTTACCTCGACGACGTGCTCGTCGCGAAAGCGGGCGGGCGTAACCCCGAGTATCGCGAGGAAGACGGCCAGCGCGTGATGAAAAAGAGCGAGATCGCGATTCGCGTGCTGCTCGGCCGTGGCGACGCACAAGCCACCGTTTGGACCTGTGACCTTTCGCACGATTACGTGAGCATCAACGCCGACTATCGCTCCTGATCCGGCGCGCCCAAGAAAAAGACACCATGGACAAGCTCGAACAATTCCTCACGCGTGCCGAAGCGGTGCTGGCGCGCATCGAAGGCATGTTGCCGCCCGCGGCGCCGGAAATCGACTGGGAATCCGCAGTGGCGTTTCGCTGGCGCAAGCGCCAGGGGCGCGGCTATCTGCAGCCGGTGACGGCTGTTTCGCAGATTGCGCTGGATGATCTCCAGAACATCGACCGTCAGAAAGGCCTGATCGAACAGAATACGCGTCAGTTCGTGCAGAAGCTGCCCGCCAACAATGTGTTGCTGACGGGCGCGCGCGGCACGGGTAAATCGTCGCTCATCAAGGCTTGCCTGAACGCGTATTCGAAAGACGGCCTGCGTCTGATCGAAGTCGACAAAGACGATTTGCACGACCTTGGCGATATCGTCGATCTCATTTCAACGCGACCGGAACGCTTCATCGTGTTCTGCGACGATCTTTCCTTCGAGGAAGGCGAGTCTGGCTACAAGGCGCTCAAAGTCGCGCTCGACGGCTCGGTTGCCGCGCAGTCTGACAACGTGCTCATTTACGCGACGTCGAATCGCCGTCACTTGATGCCCGAGTACATGAGCGAAAACGAGACGTACAAGCACACGTCCGATGGCGAGATTCATCCGGGCGAAGTCGTCGAAGAGAAGATTTCGCTGTCGGAGCGTTTCGGGCTGTGGGTGAGCTTCTATCCATTCAAGCAGGACGATTATCTGGCGATCGTCGGCCATTGGCTGAAGCATTTCGGCGTCGATGAAGCCGAGATTGCCGGCGCTCGTGGCGATGCGCTCGTCTGGGCGCTCGAGCGCGGTTCGCGTTCGGGCCGTGTTGCATGGCAGTTCGCGCGCGACTGGTCGGGACGCAAGCAATGACGGACATGACCGACGCCAGGCACGAGAACGAGGCGACCATCGATCTTGCGCCCGATGGCCGCAAGGTGACGAAAGTGGCCGTCGGCGTCATGGTTCAGCCGGACGGGCGCTATCTGCTTGCGCAGCGTCCGCCGGGCAAGCCATACGAAGGTTACTGGGAATTTCCGGGCGGCAAGCTGGAAAGAGGAGAGGGCGTCGAGGCTGCGCTTGGCCGGGAGTTGCATGAAGAGCTGGGTATCGACGTGGTCGCCTGTGAACTTTGGCGCACGCTCGAACACGATTATCCGCATGCCTACGTGCGGCTGTTTTTCTGCAAAGTGACGGAGTGGAAGGGCGAGCCGCTCGGGCGCGAAGGGCAGGCTATCTCTTGGCAGACTCTGCCGGTGGACGTGGCGCCGCTGCTGCCTGCAGCCATTCCCATTCTGGAATGGCTCGCCGAAGAAGCTTAGTTCAGGCTGCCGCGCGTGTCGTCGTCAGGCGGCGTTTCCTGGGCGTTGCCTCCGATCTTGTACTTTTCGGTGGCCCAGGCGCCCAGATCGATCTGCTTGCAACGCTCAGAGCAGAAAGGACGAAAACGGTTTTCCGGTACCCAGCGAACTTCCTTGGCGCAGGTCGGGCATTTGACGACAGTGGTCATGACGATGAGACGTAACGAATGGAGCGGGCTTCGATCTATCCTCGATACGAAACGGAAATGCTCGGGTTCAAAGGCTGCAAAGCGTCAGATGAAAGGGCACGTCGACATCGACGGCGCGCGGCTTGAGATCGCCGTCCTGCACGGTGAAACGCACCCACAGCATGTACTTGTTTGCGCTTGCTTCGGGAATCACGCGAACTTCTTGCGACACCCGCACCTGCATTAGTTGATACGTTCTGCCGGACAACATCTGCTGATAGCTGCCCTGCATGGCCATGACTTTAGACGCCTGGCCGGATTCGCGCGCAAGCCGCAATACGATGGCGGCGGCGTCGCGCAAAGCGAGCATGGGCATGACCCATTTGGCGATGTCCTGCCGGCGCTCTTCCACCGGCAACTGCTGCCACGCGTAATACGAGGGCAAATCGAATTTGCACGTACCGCCGGGAATGATCGTACGACTACGAATACTTGCGAGCCACTCGTTGTCCGCAAGATGCTGGCCGGTCTTGCCGTGCATGTCCGCAAGGCCCGCGAGCGTCTGTTCGATCTCGCCCAGCACCGCTTCCAGCGCTTCTTGTTCGATCCCGGGATTGCCGCGAAAGGGCGCGAGCGTCTGGCGCTGGCGCTCCAGTTCCTTCATGAGATCGGCTTTGAGGTCCGTACGGCCCGCGACTTCGGCGATCTCGAAGAGCGTGATCAACGCGACATGATGCTCCCGCGGATCTTCCTGAGTCAGAAAGAACGTGAAGCGCTCGAACAGGTCTTCGAGACGCAACAGCGTCCGGATTCGCTCGTTGAAGGGATACTCGTAAAGGATCAAGCGCTCGCCTCGGCGTAGGTCGGTTGCTTCCCCGGCAGGGAAGTCAGGACATTCTAATGCTGCATCCCTACCCTAGCAAATCGCGCCACATTTAGGTCGATTTCGAAGCATTTCGATAATTTCGCCCATGCCGGCCGCAACGAACGCTCATTCGGACGCCAGCGCGAGATAGCGGGCGTGCAAGGTGTCGACATGACGGGCGAGCGTGTCCAGCGTGGATGTTTCATCGTTTATGACGATATCGTCCGCTGCTTCGAGGCGTGCTTTCCGCGTTGCCTGCTTCGCAATGATCGCAAGCACTTGTTCGCGCGCAAAGCCATTACGCCGCATGACGCGCGCGATCTGCGTTTCCACCGGGCAATCGACCACCAGCACGCGTGACACTCGCGTCTTCCAGTTGCCCGATTCCACCAGAAGCGGTACGACGACGATGTGATACGCGCCCGTTGCAGCCTGCCGCTGACGCTCGGTCTCCGCGCGAATCAGCGGATGCACGATGCCTTCGAGCCGGGCCTTCGCGGTATCGTCGGAGAAGACGAGCGTGCGCATTTTCGTGCGGTCGAGCGAGCCGTCGGTTGCAACGAACTCTCGGCCAAACTCATTCGCGATAAGCGGCATCGCGACGCCGCCCGGCGCTGTCACCTGATGCGCGATGAGATCGGTATCGACTAGCGGCACGCCGCGCGCCGCGAAAAGATCAGCGACCGTGCTTTTGCCGCTGCCGATGCCGCCCGTCAGACCGATGCTGAACATCCGTGGCTCCTTGTCGTCATCCGAACAAAGCATAAAGCGGCGTACCGATAAAAAGCGTGATCGCGCCGCCCGCCGCGAGGAACGGCCCGAACGGCAGCGGTTCTTCGAAGCGCATGCGCCCGCGCCACGTCGCCACGATGCCGAAGGCCGCGCCCGCGACCGCCGAGATCAGCACGACCTGCGCAAGCGCTTCCCAGCCGAGCCACGCGCCGATAGCCGCGAGTAGCTTGAAGTCACCATAGCCCATGCCTTCGACGCCGCGCGCGAGTTTGAAGAGCCAGTAGACGCACCACAGGAAAAGGTAGCCCGCGATGGCGCCGGTCACGGCATCGTGCAGGGTCGCAAACCCGCCCGCGCCGAAATTGACGATGAGCCCGGCCCAAAGCAGAGGCAGCGTCAGCACATCGGGCAAATAGCGCGTGTCGTAATCGATGAGACTGGCCGCCAAGAGCGTCGCGCACAGCCCGAACGCGGCGAACGCGGGCCAGTCCGGTCCGAACGCGTAGAGCGAAAGCGCGGCGAACGTGGCCGTCGTCAGTTCGATCAGCGGATAACGCGGGCTTACGCGCGCGCCGCATGACGCGCATCTTCCACGCAGAGCGAGATAGCTGACGACGGGAATGTTTTCCCACGCGCGCAGGACGTGACCGCAATGAGGGCACGCACTGCGCGGCACGGCAAGGTTGAAGCGTTCTGGGTAGGAATCGCCTTCGGGCTGCGGAGCATTTGGAAGCGCTGCATCGACTTCGGCGCGCCAGGCGCGTTCGAGCATGACCGGCAAGCGGTGCACGACGACGGTGAGAAAGCTGCCGATCACGAGGCCGAACACGATGGCGAAGCCGTACTGAACGGCGTACGGAAGCGCGGCAAAAGCCGCGAAATAGCGGCTGGCGTAATGAACGGCGGATGGATCGAACAAAGGCTGCATGTTAGTGAAACGATGGCTTTGGCCCGCGATGCTACACCACGTTGCCGAGCTGAATGATGGGAAGATACATCGCGATGACGAGACCGCCCACGAGCGCGCCCAGCACGGCGATCACCACGGGTTCGCACAGACTCGCAAAGGTGCCGATGCGATCGTCCACCTGCCGGTCGGCAAGGCTCGCGAGATCGAGCAGCATGGCGTCGAGCGAGCCGGATTCCTCGGCGACGGCGATCGGCTGTACGACGTCATCGGGGAAGCACCGCAGCGCGCGCATGGCGGCCGCGAGACGCTCGCCGCGCCGCAGACGCACGGCGATCTCCACGGTGGCGTCGTCGAACACGCGATTTCCGGTGGCCTGAGTGAGCGAATCGAATGCGTCGGAGAGTGGCGTGCCGGCCGCGAGCAGCGTGCCGAGCGCGCGGCTCCAGCGCGCCACTGCAAGCGAGCGCAGCAACGTGCCCGCGAGCGGCAAACGCAGCGCGGCGAGATCCGCGCGCCGTCGCGCCTGCGGTGACCGCTTCAGCCGATGTACGCCGATCAGCGCCACGCACGCGCAAACCACCACGAACGGCACGCCATGACGCGCGACGCCGTCCGATAGCGCGAGCACGAAGCGGGTCGGCGCGGGCAGGGCGGCGCCGAAGCCGTCGAAGATCGTCTTGAAGGTCGGCACGACGCCGATCAGCAGCCCCGCCGTGATCGCGAGCGACAGCAGTAGCACCATCACCGGATAGGTCAGCGCGGCCCGCAGCTTCGCGCGTTGCGACGCGCTGCGCTCGCGGTCATCGGCGATACGTCCGAGTACGGCAGGCAGCGCGCCCGCCACTTCGCCGACCGCGACGAGCTGACAATACAGCGCATCGAACGAAGCGGGATGACGCGCTAGCGCCGCCGAAAACGGCACGCCGCGTGTAATGTCGCGGGCGAGCGTGCGCATGAGACGTGTCAATCCGCCGCGCGAACCGGCATTGGATAGCATGTCGAGCGCATTTGCGAGCGGCAGTCCCGCGCGCAGCAAACCGGCGAGCTGACGCGTAAAGACCGTGGTCTCGATCCCTTTCGTGCGCGGCGCCGGGGCCCGGCCGAGTGCCTCCAGCCCGATGACGATCACGCCGTTGGACCGAAGCGACGCGCGCGCCGATGCGGCATCGGCGGCGATGGTCTTGCCGCTGCGGCGCCGGCCGTCGGCATCGACGCCGCGCCACGCGAAGCGCGTGTCCGTGGATTCGTCGCGCATCATGCGATTTCCGTGGCCTCGGTGGCTTCCGCGACGCTCGTCACGCCCTCGCGAACGCGTGCGAAAGCGGCATCGCGCAAGGCGGGCATGCCGTGCAGTTGCGCCGTGCGGGCAATGGCGTGCGTCGCCGCGCGTCCGACGATGAGTTCGCGGATGTCATCGGAAACCGGCATCACCTGATGCACGCCGACGCGCCCGCGATATCCGATGCCATGACACGCCGGACACCCACGCGGCTCGAACGGCCGGATGCCGTCGTCTAGCGTAAGTGGCGCGGGCGCGCGACACGCCTCGCACAGCTTGCGCACGAGCCTTTGCGCGGTGACGAGCCGCAGCGCGGATGCGAGGTTATACGGCGCGACGCCGATATCGATCAGCCGTGCGATAGCCGCGGGCGCGTCGTTGGTGTGCAGCGTCGAGAGCACGAGATGGCCGGTCTGTGCGGCTTTCACGGCGACGTCGGCGGTTTCGGCATCGCGGATTTCCCCGACCATCACGATGTCCGGGTCTTGCCGCATGAACGCGCGCAAGGCGACGGCGAAGTTGAGCCCCGCCTTGTCGCGCACGTTCACCTGATTGATACCCGCGAGTTGAATCTCCACCGGGTCCTCGACCGAGCAGATGTTGCGCGCCTCGGCGTTGAGCATCTGCAGGAAACAATAGAGCGAGAGCGTTTTGCCGCTGCCGGTCGGACCCGTCACGAGCACGAGACCATGCGGCGCGCGAATGGCGGACTCGACCGTGCGGCTTTGCTGCGCATCGAGCCCGAGGGCATCGAGCGAAAGAGCGGGCGGCAGCGCGTCGAGCCTGCGCAATACCAACTTTTCGCCGAACACGGTCGGCAGCGAACTCACGCGATAGTCGCCAATCTGCCCGCCCGCCAGCGCGAGGCGCAGCCGCCCGTCCTGTGGTACGCGCCGCTCGGCGATATCAATCCGCGCCAGCACCTTGATTCGCGTGATGACGGCATCGCGCAGATGCGTTGGCGGATGCCGCAACACATGGAGCACGCCATCGACACGCAAACGAACGCGCCAGCCATGCTCGCCCGGCTCGATGTGGACATCGGACGCGCCGCGCGACGCCGCTTCGCGCAACGTATCGGCGACGAGCGTGACCGCGGGCGCGTCTTGATCGGAAGGGGACTCGGGTGCCGGATCGGCGGTTGAAGCAAGGCGAAAGGGAGAATTCATGCGCGTGAGCCGGTCGATGTCGGAAGGCTCCGATCATCTCGCGGCGCACGGCGCGTGCGTAGTCGTCCGAATGGCTAACGCTGCGGGCGTTTGACCGGCGCGACGGGGCGGAAAATCTTGACCGTGCGGATGGCTTGATCGTCGCTGCGCATGACTTCGAAATACACGCCCGCGATGCGCACCGACACGTCGCCGTCCGGAATGTCCTCCAGCGTTTCGAGGATCAGACCGTTGAGCGTCTTGGGGCCATCGGTCGGCAGGGTCAGCTTGAGCCAGCGGTTGAGTTCGCGCAGCGGCATGCTGCCCGCCACGATGCACTCGCCTTTGTCGTCCCAGCCGCCCCGCGAACCTGCGCCGCGCGGAATCGTCGTCGTGAATTCACCGATCAGTTCTTCGATGATGTCTTCCGGCGTCACGAGCCCCTGCAATTCGCCGTATTCGTTGACGACGATCGCGATTCGCTGGCCGCTTTCCTGAAAGTACTGAAGCTGCTGGAACACGGGCGTTCCGGTCGGCACGAAGTAAGGCTCGGCGAGCAGCGCGCGCAGCGTCTCGCGTTCGAGTTCCTGGTTATGCAGCGCGGACAAGGTCTTGCGCACGTGGAGCACGCCTAGCACGCGGTCGATATCGCCCTGAAACACCACCAGCTTATTGTGATAGCAGGTTTCGAGCTGATGCAGAATTTGGTCGAAGGGCGCATCGAAGTCGAGCGCTTCAATGCGTCGGCGCGGGATCATCACGTCATCGACGGAAATGTTCTCCAGATCGAACAGATTCAGCAGGATGCTGCGGTGCTTGGTCGGCATGAAACTGCCCGATTCCAGCACGATGGTGCGCAATTCTTCCGGCGAAATGCGCTGATCGCGGCCGCCTTTCGTGTTGATGTGCAACGCGCTCAGAATGGCGTTGGCGAAAAGATTTACGAACCACACGAGCGGCCGCGCGATGCGCATGAGCGGCGAAAGGATCAGGCTCGCGGGCAGCGCGACTTTTTCGGGATACGTCGCGCCGACTATTTTCGGCGCAATTTCTGCGAACACGATGATGAGAAACGCGACCATGCCCGTCGTGATCGACAGGACCATGTTGTTGTGGCCGAAAGTCTTGAGCGCAATCGACGTGGTGAGAACCGGGATGATCGTATTGATCAGGTTGTTGCCGATGAGAATGACCGAAAGCAGTTGATCGGTCTTGGCGAGTAGTCCTTGCGTGGTGCGCGCGCGCAGCGATCCGTGACTGGCAAGGAACTTCAACCGATGGCGATTGAGCGCCATCATCGACGTTTCGGAGATCGAGAAAAAACCGGAAAGAATGAGCAGCAGAAAGATGGCGCAAATTTGCGCCCATAAGGGAAGGTTGTCCACGCGTTGATCGAGTAGGGGCGGTGATGGGGACGACTATAACAGACGGTTTTATTGACTTGCCTGCTGCGTGCACGCGCTTGGCGGACCCATGGCAGACGCGTAAATCAGCCGCGCAAAAAAAAACCCGCATGGCGGACCATGCGGGTTTTTCAGCAATTCTGGTCGGGGTGAGAGGATTCGAACCTCCGGCCTCTACGTCCCGAACGTAGCGCTCTACCAGGCTAAGCTACACCCCGAATTTGTTTTTACCTGGACTTTAGAGGCGGTTTAGTCTGTTTCAAGACTGCCTCGACGTCGAGTAAGAACATAATTCTATCAGGCTTTCTTTGTAAATGGAATCTGGAAACGAAGAAATCGCGCTTGCCGCGGCGTGCGCTTCCTTGCGCGCGCACTCCAGCGTGTGATCGAGCGCGCCGGAAGTCGTAATGGCGTGGAAGATTGTATCGAATCGATCCGTGCCGCCTTGCTCGATCGCCTCGCGCGCGAGTGTTGCTTGCTCCGGCGTGCCGTGCTCCATCAAATAGATGAGCGGCAGCGTGGGCTTGCCTTCGCGCAGGTCGTCGCCGGCATTCTTGCCCATGGATTCAGGCGTACCGGTGTAATCGAGCCAGTCGTCCATGATCTGAAACGCGGTGCCGATGCGCCGGCCGAATTCCGCCGCCGCTGCTTCCGTGCGCGCGTCAGAGCCTGAAAGTACCGCGCCGAGCTGAGCCGCCGCTTCGAAAAGCTTCGCCGTCTTGTAGCGGATCACCTGCATGTAACGCGCTTCGTCCACGTCCGGATCGTGCATGTTCAGAAGCTGCAGCACTTCGCCTTCGGAGATGACGTTGGTCGCGACGGATAAAATCTCCATCACGCGCATCTTGCCGACGGTCACCATCATTTCGAACGAGCGCGAATACAGGAAGTCGCCGACCAGCACGCTCGCGGCATTGCCGAAGAGCGCATTGGCCGTCTTGCGGCCGCGACGCAGGTCGGATTCGTCGACCACGTCGTCGTGGAGAAGCGTCGCCGTATGAATGAACTCGACCACGGCAGCCAGTTCATGCCGGTGCCCCGTCGTGTCCCCGAGCGCGCCCGCGACGAGCAGCAAGAGCGCCGGCCGCAAGCGCTTGCCGCCCGCGCCGATGATGTACTCGGAAATCTGGTTGATGAGCATCACTTCTGATGCCAGGCGCTGCCGGATGACGCGATTGACCTGCTGCATGTCCTCGGCGATCGGGGCAAGCAGTGCGGCGGCGTTGGGAGGGGAAGTGGCGGTGGACGACATGATCGGCTAATAAGGTGATGCGGCGGATTATAAGGCGAATCCGACTGACCACGCGTGTCGGGCGCGAGCATCGGAGGCGTTTGCCTGCGAAATCGGCGTCAAATCGGACTGTTTTCGCCGAGGATCGCGCCGTCATGCACAACGCACGGGATTGTCAATGCGTTTTGACGAAGCCTCTAACCCTATGTATAATCTCGTGTTTTCCTCGCGCGGTGCGTGGAAAAATGAATTCAGAGTGAGGTTCTCAATGTACGCGGTCATAAAAACCGGCGGCAAGCAGTACAAAGTTGCCGTTGGCGAAAAATTGAAAGTAGAACAGATACCGGCAGACATTGACGCTGAAATCACGCTCGACCAGGTTCTCGCAGTAGGCGAAGGCGAATCGATTAAGTTCGGTGCGCCGCTGGTCAGTGGGGCTTCCGTCAAGGCTACCGTGGTCTCCCAAGGTCGTCATGCCAAAGTGACCATCTTCAAGATGCGTCGCCGGAAGCACTACCAAAAGCACGCTGGCCATCGCCAGAACTACACCGAACTGCGCATCGACGCGATCAACGCCTAAGGCGTGGTCGCATCGTTATCGTTACGCGGAAATCGGTTAAGGAGCTAATCAAATGGCACACAAAAAAGCAGGCGGGTCTTCCCGCAACGGCCGCGACTCAGAATCGAAACGCCTCGGCGTGAAGGTTTATGGCGGCCAGGCAATCAACGCAGGCGGCATCATCGTTCGCCAGCGCGGCACGCGCATGCACCCGGGTGAAAACGTCGGCATCGGCAAGGATCACACGCTGTTCGCGCTGGCCGACGGTCACGTCAAGTTCGTGACGAAGGGCGCAGCAAGAAAGCACACGGTCGTCGTCGTCCCGGCAGCTTAAGTTTTACTGCACGGGCTTCAGGACCGACAAAGGCCCCGCGAAGTTCGCGGGGCCTTTTGTTTTTTGGATGCGCGAAACGCCGCATCGCCAGGAATTCTTCATCACCATGGCTGGCGCACGTCAGTCACGGCAAAATAGTATCTCGACCGGAATTTGAGCTTCAATGCTTGTTCCGGTCTCATCGAGCAGAAACACGGGACGGAGCAACGCATGAAGTTCATTGACGAAGCGAGAATTGAAGTCATCGCCGGCGACGGGGGAGATGGCAGCGCGTCGATGCGCCGCGAAAAATTCGTCCCGTTCGGCGGACCGGACGGCGGCGACGGCGGTCGCGGCGGCAGCGTCTACGCAGTTGCGGATCGCAATATCAATACGCTGATCGACTACCGGTTCTCGAAGAAGCATCAGGCGCGCAACGGCGAAAACGGTCGTGGCGCGGACTGCTACGGCAAAGGTGGCGACGACATCACGTTGCGCATGCCGGTCGGCACCATCATCACGGATCAGGACACGGGCGAACTCATCGCCGATCTGACCGAACACAATCAGCAGATTCTGATTGCCCAAGGCGGCTCGGGCGGCCTCGGCAATCTACATTTCAAGTCGAGCACGAACCGTGCGCCGCGTCAGAAGACCGACGGCAAGCCGGGCGAGCGCCGCATGCTCAAGCTCGAGCTGAAGGTGCTCGCGGATGTCGGTCTGCTCGGCATGCCGAACGCGGGGAAATCCACGTTTATCGCGTCGGTGTCGAACGCGCGGCCGAAGATCGCCGATTATCCCTTCACCACGCTTGCGCCGAATCTCGGCGTGGTGCGCGTGGGTCCGAGCAAGAGCTTCGTGATCGCGGACATTCCCGGCCTGATCGAAGGCGCGGCGGAAGGCGCGGGGCTTGGGCATCGCTTTCTGCGTCACTTGCAGCGCACGGGCGTGCTGTTGCATCTGGTCGATCTCGCCCCGTTCGATGAAAACGTCGATCCCGTTGCCGAGGCGAAGGCCATCGTCAACGAACTGCGCAAATACGACGAGTCGCTCTACGAAAAGCCGCGCTGGCTCGTGCTGAACAAGCTCGACATGGTGCCGGAAGACGAACGTCGCGCGCGTATCGACGACTTCGTCGAGCGTTTCGAATGGACCGGGCCGGTGTACGAGATTTCGGCGCTGACCGGTCAGGGTTGCGAGGCGCTCATCTACGCAATCTACGACTACATTTCGCAGAACTCGGACGCGTCGCGCGCGGCCGAGGCCGAGGATCTCGCGGCGGACGTGCGCTTTCGCGACACGCCTGTGAAAGAGCAAGCAGACAAAGACGTAGACGAAGACGAAGAGTAACGACGCGGCCCGCCCGCGTGGGCCGCGACATCCGAGGAGAATGCGCACGATGCGTTCGGTCATCGCCGCTGCGAAGCGAATCGTAGTGAAAGTAGGGTCCAGCCTCGTTACCAACGACGGGCGCGGGCTCGATCATGCGGCAATCAATCGCTGGGCGGCGCAAATCGCGGCCTTGCGCGAGCAGGGCAAGGAAGTCGTGCTGGTGAGTTCCGGCGCGATCGCGGAGGGCATTCATCGGCTTGGATGGACCAAACGTCCGCGCGAAATCGACGAATTGCAGGCCGCCGCCGCCGTCGGGCAAATGGGGCTCGCGCAGGTCTACGAGAGCAGCTTCGGCGCGCACGGCATTCGCACCGCGCAGATTCTGCTGACGCACGCCGACCTGGCCGACCGCGAGCGCTATCTGAACGCGCGTTCCACGTTGCTCACGCTGCTGCGTCTGGGCGCGGTGCCGATCATCAACGAGAACGACACGGTCATCACCGACGAAATCAAGTTCGGCGACAACGACACGCTCGGCGCGCTCGTGGCGAATCTGATCGAAGGCGACGCGCTCGTCATTCTCACCGACCAACGCGGCCTCTTTACCGCCGATCCGCGCAAGGACCCGAGCGCGACGCTCGTCGAACAGGCGGACGCCGGCACGCCCGAACTCGAAGCCATGGCGGGCGGCGCGGGTTCGAGCCTCGGACGCGGTGGCATGCTGACGAAGATTCTCGCGGCGAAGCGCGCGGCGCATAGCGGCGCGAACACGGTGATCGCAAGCGGCCGCGAAGCCGATGTGCTCACGCGGCTCGCTTCCGGCGAGATGATCGGCACGCAACTCATCGCGCGTACGGCGCGCATTGCGGCGCGCAAGCAGTGGATGGCGGATCACCTTCAAATGCGCGGTCACGTGGTGATCGACAACGGCGCGGTTCAGAAGGTCATCGCCGAAGGCAAGAGCTTGCTGCCGATCGGCGTGATCGACGTGAAGGGCGCGTTCGATCGCGGCGAAGTCATCGCCTGTTTGGACGACGAAGGACGCGAAGTGGCGCGCGGTATCACGAATTACAGCAGTTCAGAAGCGCGGCTGATTCATCGGCGGCCGAGCGGCGAGATTGAAACGGTGCTCGGCTATATGCTGGAGCCGGAGCTGATTCACCGCGATAATCTGGTGCTCGTCTGAGACTTGATACGTAAAAGGCCCGCTTGAAAGCGGGCCTTTTCGCATGAGTTGAGCGCACGTTCGACGCAACTCAACTCAACGTAAACTCAACGCAACCCAACTTCAGCGCACGTTGATGGAACTCTGTGTGCGCTTGTACTGAATGTTGCTGGCGATCTGCTTGGCCGTGCCGACCGGCAGTTTGCTCGTGCAGAAATAATCCTGATACAGCGCCGCCTGATACGCATTCAATTCGCCATTCTCTATGCGGCGAAAGTCGAATGCGACCTCGCGATCCCAAGCCGTACCGTTATCGTTGATGCTCGCGTAGCGGCGCCATTCGTAGGTATCGCAGCGAATGCCTTCGTAATTCACATTGCGCGCGCCGCTCGGGCTCGTCGCGACGATCACATAGCGAATGACGCCATCCTTGCCGACCGAAAGCGAAGTCTTGTCGACGGCGAAAATCAGCGGCGTATTCTGCGACACGTTGAACGCAAGCAGATTCGAGGCTTCGGGCAGCGGCGGAAGCGTATCGACCTTTTCCTCGGTCCACTCCGGCTTCTGGTCGAGCAGATAGGTGAAGACGCCATCGTCCTGTGTGGACGGGCCTTTGTTGCTTGAGCAGGCAGCGAGCGTGGCCAGCATGGCCACGGATACCGCAGCGGACAACGCAAATGAACCAATGGCTTTCAATTCGATCTTCCCGAAAACAGGTGCGCATACGGCAACGGCACGGCGAATTGCTCGCCGTGCCGTGCTCAGTGTCAAAGTAAAAGAAGAACCGCAGTGATCAGTCGCACGAAGACCGCTGCACGATGATATGCACTTCCTCGCTGATCGTGCATTCTGCCTGAACCTCGTTGCCAGCGACGGTTACGGCAGGTGCTTCGATCGTCATCGTCTGGACGACGCGTGGATAGCGTGGTCCGTGATGCGCGACGCGCTCGCCGCGTTCGACGCGGGAGTTGGTACGCCGCAAGAAGCGGGATAGCTCGGTCAGAGCCAGTTGATAAACGTCACGCTTGAACTCGATTACCGCATCCAGCGGGACCCAGTATTCGTTCCAGCGCCAGGCATCGAATTCCGGATGGTCCGTCGCGCGCAGGCAAATGTCACAGTCGCGTCCCACCATGCGCAGCAGAAACCAGATCTGTTTCTGTCCGCGATAATGTCCGCGCACTTCGCGCTTGATGAACTTATCCGGCACCTCATAACGCAGCCAGTCGCGCGTGCGACCGACGACCTTGACGTGCTCCGGAAGCAAGCCGGTTTCTTCGTGTAACTCCCGATACATCGCTTGCACAGGGGTCTCACCGTACTTGATGCCCCCTTGCGGAAACTGCCAGGAATGTTCACGCAGCCGCTTACCCCAAAACACTTCGTTGCGCGCGTTCAAGAGGATGATGCCGACGTTCGGGCGAAAGCCTTCACGATCCAGCATACAACCACCTTCGAATCCTTTAAAATTGCTTTGATTATAAACAGATAACGGGCACGGCGTATTGGAATCAACCCGCGGAACCGGCCTTCGTCATTAGCCCGGGTTCGAAGCACGCATAAGCGACTTTTTGCCAGAGCACTCCGCGTGCGGCAAAATCTTCTTCCGTTGGCCGAAGTAGCGCATCGACGCGCTGCCTCTGCTCCGTACAAAGCCGTCGTCCGTCCCGTCGTTCACACGTATCGCCAGTTTCGAGAGCCAGAGCTTTCGAAGCGCGTGGCGCATTTGGAAAACTCGAATGAAAGCATCCCGTTTCTTCATCGGCACCCTGAAAGAGGCGCCCTCCGAGGCCGAAATCGTCAGCCACAAGCTCATGATGCGCGCTGGCATGATCCGTCGCGTCGCGGGCGGCATTTACGATTACCTGCCAATCGGTTTGCGTTCGGTACGCAAGGTCGAGGCCATCGTGCGTGAAGAGATGAACCGCGCGGGCGCGCTCGAACTGCTGATGCCCGCCGTGCAGCCGGCCGAACTGTGGCAGGAATCGGGACGCTGGGAACAATACGGCCCCGAACTGCTGCGCTTCAAGGACCGTCACGACCGCGACTTCGTCATGGGCCCGACGCACGAGGAAGTGGTGACCGAGATCGCGCGCAGCGCAATCAAGAGCTATCGGCAGTTGCCGGTGAACTTCTATCAGGTGCAGACGAAGTTCCGCGATGAAATCCGCCCGCGCTTCGGTGTCATGCGTGGCCGCGAGTTCATCATGAAAGACGCGTATTCGTTCGATAAAGACACGGCCGGCCTCGCCGAGTCGTATCGGAAAATGTTCGATGCCTACGTGCGCATCTTCACGCGCATCGGCCTGGAGTTTCGCGCCGTCGCGGCGGACAACGGTTCGATTGGCGGCAGCGGCTCGCATGAATTCCACGTGATCGCTGAGACGGGCGAGGACGACATCGCGTATTGCCCGGCTTCGGATTTCGCGGCGAACGTCGAGGCTGCCGAAGGCGTGCCGCTCATCGCCACGCGCGCTGCGCCCGCCGAAGAGCTCAAAAAGACGCCGACGCCCGGCAAGGCGAAGTGCGAAGCCGTCGCCGAGTATCTCGGCATTCCGCTCGAGCGCACGATCAAGTCGATCATTCTCGCCACCGACAACGAAGGCGCCGAGCCGACCATCTGGCTTCTGATGCTGCGCGGCGACCATTCGTTGAACGACATCAAGACGGGCAAGTTGCCAGGCCTCAAGGGTTATCGCTTCGCGACGGAAGCGGAGATTTTCGAATGGTTCGGCACGCCGCCGGGCTATCTCGGCCCGATCGGCACGAAAAAGCCGGTGCGCGTAATCGCCGACAGCACGGTCGCGAACATGAGCGACTTCGTGGTCGGCTCGAACGAAGTGGATTTCCACACGACCGGCGTGAACTGGGGCCGCGATCTGCCCGAGCCGGAAGTCGCGGATATCCGCAACGTCGTCGCGGGCGATCCCTCGCCGGACGGTAAGGGCACGCTCGAAATCTGTCGCGGTATCGAAGTGGGCCACGTGTTCCAGCTTGGCACCAAGTACTCGGATTCGATGGGCGCGACCTTCCTCGACGAAAACGGCAAGCCCGCGCCCATGCAGATGGGCTGCTACGGCATCGGAATCACGCGTATTCTGGGCGCAGCCATCGAACAGAACTTCGACGACAAGGGCATCATCTGGCCGGAAGCCATTGCGCCTTTCGAAGTCGTGATCTGCCCGATGGGCTACGATCGCAGCGAAGCCGTGCGCGAGCAGGCCGACAAGCTCTACGCGACCTTGCAGGAAGCCGGCCTCGACGTAATTCTCGACGATCGCGGTGAGCGCCCGGGCGTGATGTTCGCGGACTGGGAGTTGATCGGCGTGCCGCATCGCATCGTCATTGGCGATCGCGGGCTCAAGGACGGCAAGTTGGAATATCAGGCGCGCCGCGATACCGAAGCCACACTCGTGCCGGTGGACGAGGCAGCGGGCATGGTGACGGCCAAGATTCGTGAGGCGCTCGCGAAGTAACGTGCAATACAACTTCCTGTCGGCGACGATTCTGCTTCTGTTGATTACCGATCCGCTCGGCAATATTCCAATCTTCATCAACGCACTGCGCGGCGTCGCTATCGAGCGGCGTCGCGTCGTGATCTTGCGGGAAGTGGCGATTGCGTTCGTGATCCTGCTAGTGTTCATGCTGGCCGGCGACCGCTTCCTGCGCGCGATGAATTTAACGGATCTGTCGTTGCGTATCGGCGGCGGGATCGTGCTGTTTCTGATCGCGCTGCGGATGATCTTTCCGCATCCCGACGGCCCGATGGGCGGCGACTCGCGCGGCGGCGAACCGCTTATCGTGCCGCTCGCCATTCCCGCGCTTGCGGGACCGTCCGCGCTTGCCACTGTAATGCTGCTGACATCGCAAGCGCCGGGGAAGATGCTGGAATGGATCGGCGCGCTCACGGTCACCATGGTCGTGTGCGCCATCGTGCTCGTGCTGGCCGAGAAGATTCAACACTGGCTCGGCGAGCGCGCGGTGACGGCATTCGAGCGCTTGATGGGGCTCGTGCTCGTGGCCATTTCGGTCGAGATGATGCTCACGGGCATACGGACCTTCGTGCATCAGCTATGAAAAAAGCGGCCTCGGCCGCTTTTTTTTCACTGACTACCGAACGAACGCTCATGCGCCTTCGGTCAGCGCGCGAATGGTCGGCAGATTCCGCCAGTAACCCTTCGCGTCCATGCCGCAGCCGAACACATAACGGTCCGGCACTTCGAAGCCGCAGAAATCAGGACGCAGCGGTTTCGCCTTCGGGATGATCTTCTCGCACAGCACCGCCGACAAAAACTGCTTCGCGCCCATCGCCATGATGCGGTCGCGGATAGCAGCCATGGTTTCGCCTTCGTCGAGGATATCGTCGAGTACGAGTACCACGCGATCTTTCACCGATTCGGCCGGCGCCACGCGCCACTGCATTTCGCTGCCGCCCTTGATGGCGTTGCGATAGCGCGTCAGATGGATGTAATCGAACTCGAGCGGGAAGTCGAGATGCGGCAGCAGCATGCCGGTGAAAACGGCCGCGCCTCCCATGACCGAAAGCACGAGCGGGAAATCGTCGCTCGTTGCCGCCTTGATGGCTGCAGCCATGCGTTCGATCGATGCGTTGACGGCTTCGACCGAAACGATCTCTTCGGAGTGGCTGAAAATATGGAGAGCTTCTTCGCGATTCATAGAGGGAAGCGGGGAGGCGGACTACTTAGTGTGGAAAGAAACGGCGGCGTGCGCCCTATGATAAACCCGCGCTCCTCGCGGCGTTCGGCGCGAGCGCGGGCCTGTTCTGTCGCGCCTAGCGCATGCCGGGCATCATGCCCTTCATGCCGCGCATCATCTTTTGCAGGTTGCCGCCCTTGAGCTTCTTCATCATGCCGCGCATTTGCTCGTACTGGTTCAGCATGCGGTTGACTTCCTGCACATGCACGCCCGCGCCCGCCGCGATACGACGTTTGCGCGCGGCCTTGATGAGCTCGGGCTTCGCGCGTTCCTGAAGCGTCATGGAATTGATGATGCCTTCCATGCGACGCATCTGCTTCTCGGCGTTGTTCATGTCCGCGCCTTGCGCCGCTTGCTGAAACTGCGCGGGCAGCTTGTCCATGAGCGAAGAGAGGCCGCCCATTTTCTTCATCTGCGAGAGCTGCGCCTTGAAGTCGTTCAGGTCGAAGTCACCGCCTTTCTTGACCTTGTCGGCGAGTTGCTGCGCGGCTTGCGTGTCGACGCCGCGCTGCGCTTCCTCGACGAGCGCGAGAATGTCGCCCATGCCGAGAATCCGGTTCGCCATGCGATCCGGATGGAACACTTCGAGACCGTCGAGCTTTTCCGCGACGCCGACGAACTTGATCGGCTTGCCGGTGACATGACGCACGGAGAGCGCCGCGCCGCCGCGCGAGTCGCCGTCGAGCTTGGTGAGCACGACGCCGGTGAGCGGCAGGGCGTCGTTGAACGCCTTGGCGGTGTTGACCGCGTCCTGACCGAGCATGGCGTCGACGACGAAGAGCGTCTCGGCGGGCTTGAGCAGCGCGTGTAGCTCGCTGATCTCCTTCATCATGGCTTCGTCGATACCGAGACGGCCGGCCGTGTCGACGATCACGACGTCATGGTAGTGACGCTTGGCCCAGTCGATTGCCGCGCGCGCGATATCCGCGGGCTTCTGATCCGGCTCGGACGGGAAGAAGTCCGCGCCGACCTGCTCGGTCACCGTCTGCAACTGACGAATAGCCGCCGGACGATACACGTCGACAGAAACCGTCAGCACCTTCTTCTTGCTCTTTTCGCGCAGCAGCTTGGCGAGCTTGCCGGTGGTCGTGGTCTTGCCCGCGCCCTGCAAGCCGGCCATGAGAATGACGGCGGGCGGCGTGACCGCGAGATTCAGTTCGGCGGCCTTGCCTTCGTAGTCGCCGCCGATCACGGCAGTCAGTTCGCGCTGCACGACGCCGACGAGCGCCTGGCCCGGCGAAAGGCTCGACAGGACTTCCTCGCCGAGCGCCTTTTCCTTCACCTTGGCGATGAATTCGCGCACGACCGGCAGCGCCACGTCTGCTTCGAGAAGCGCGAGACGCACTTCGCGCAGCATCTCCTGCGTGTTGGCCTCGGTGAGGCGGGCCTCGCCGCGCAGCGTCTTGACGACGCGCGCCATCCGTTGAGTGAGGTTGTCGAGCATGGGGAGCGCTATAGAATGCGGCCCAGAATTCACAGTGACATGGCGCGCTCACCGCGCTGCGCACTATGCTGGCGCAAGGGTGAAGGCGTCGCGGAACCGGGGCCTAGTGTAAACTTCGAACATGGATATTGTACTGTATGCCCTCACTGCGCTTCTCTACGGCGGACTAGCCGTGGCGGGGTGGCGCGCGCATCGTCATACCGCCGTCGAACCGGCGCTGGCGGGCGTGCCTGCGGGCGTAGGCTCGATGACATCGACGTCGCGCGCATCGGGCATGAGCGGTGTCGGGCGCGCTTTATTATTAGTGGCATTGCTGGTGCATGGCGTTCTGCTGCACACCACCATCTTTCCGCAGAACGCGATGATCTTCGGCTTCGCGTTCGCGCTCTCGGCCATGTTCTGGCTGGGCGCGGGCATCTACTGGATCGAAAGCTTCTTCTTTCCGCTCGACGGCCTGCGTCTGCTCGTGTTGCCGCTCGCTTGCGTGGCGTCCTTGCTACCGCTTCTGTTCGGCGGCGTGCGCGTGCTTTCCTATTCCGCCGCGCCAATGTTCAAGCTGCATTTTCTGATCGCCAATATCGCTTATGGGCTGTTCGCCATCGCGGCGCTGCATGCGGTGCTCATGTTGCTGCTCGAGCGCCGGCTGCAGCGCATGCGCGGTCTCAACACGCGTCATGCGGCCAATGGCGGCTGGCTCGCGAGCTGGCTCGATACCTTGCCGCCGCTGCTTACGCTCGAAAAGCTGCTGTTCAGATTGATCGCGGCTGGCTTCGTGCTGCTTACGCTGACGCTGGTGTCGGGCATCGCGTTCAACGAGCAACTGGTCGATCGCGCGCTGCGTCTCGATCACAAGACCGTGTTCGCGTTCCTTTCCTGGGTAATGTTCGGCGCACTGCTGACCGCGCGACGCGTATCCGGCTGGCGCGGACGCGCTGCCTTGCGCTGGGTGCTCGCTTCGTTCGTCGCGTTGCTGCTGGCTTACGTGGGCAGCCGGTTCGTCTTCGAAGTGCTGCTGCATCGCGCAGTGGTGTGAGCGCGGCATTTCCAACCTGTTCAAGTCGATGCGAAACTTCATTCTTCTGATCGCGCTCTTCTTCGTGACCCAATGGCTCCTGAAGAAACTGCGCCGCGCCAACGAGCGCGCTCAAGCCGATGCGCGTTCGTCGGCGGGAAGCGGCGCGCCGGGTTCATCGGGCGCTGCGGGTGCTGCGGGTGCCACTGGTGCGCGTCGCACGCGTGGCGGCGCCGCTGCGAGCGATGCTCCGCAGCTCACCGATCCGCTCATCCGCTGCGTGCAATGCGGCGTGCATACGCCACGCAGCGAGTCGATCGTGGTGGCGGGACAGCGCTTTTGTTGCGATGAACACGCGCGACGTCATGCCGCGAGCCCACGAGGGCGCGACGCGCGTTGAGCCTTCGGTGCCGAAACGAACATGCGCCGCCTCACGTCGAGGATGTCTTGCAGACCGCAAAGGCGCGCTGTTCCCGCAAAGGCCGTGCTGCGGTAAGCACGGTCATCCTCCCTTGACACGCACTAAGCGCATGCGGCGGCTACTTAGCCAACCGTGAACATGAGATGCGGTTTGCGGCTCTATATTGCGGCGAGCGCAGTCTCATACATCTAAACTCTCGCCGACTGCGAACGCCTGTATCGCCAGGATGGCTTCGGCGCGAACGTCCCGCACGCGCAAAAACTCGAAGCGGCCTTCGCGTATAGCGCAATCACGCGCCCGATTCACGCCTGTCCACACATCTTGACTTCGTTATAAACGCCTCGCGGAAGCTCTGTCTCGCTGCGCCGCAGCAAGCTCACGCCCGATCCCTTGCCGTGCTTTGACGCAGCAAAAGTCAACCCCGTGAGCGCATGGTCAGAGCAAATAAAACTTTTTGAGACTGTGCGAAAGTCCACTATACTTGGTGCCGAGAGACGTACTTTGCACTATATCTTGTGTTGTTGAGGCGGCGCCCGCTCTAATGAGCCGGCGCCGTCGGCTTTCCGGCGTAAGAGAAGTTGGCTGGCCCGGGGCGGTGCGCGCGACGCTTCCATCTGCGAGGAATGGGGCATCGGGTGTATCGAGCGCCAGCAAGAAGCACCGTGAAGAAGGCATGCAAGCGAACGTGAGTCGGAACGTGAGTTGAAACGTGAAATCGCGTCGACCGACACCGCGCGCCAACGCGGGCATCGCATGAGACGCCAGAAACAATGCGGGCCGTTATCGGCGTTATTTTTTGCGCGATTCGTGTTCCGAGCCTGCTGTATTCACAGCCTGGCTTTACCGTCAAACATCGCGCGTGTCGCATCGGTTCAACGACGACAGCAAACGCGCGCGGCATAAGTGATAAATCCGCGGACCATCCGCACCATCGAACATCAGGAGTTTTGCACATGCAAACCACCGAGAACGCCACGACTTCCTTCGAAGGCGCATCCGCGCGGCCGCAGGGCGGCGCCAATGCATCGGGCGCGCCAGCGCTCGCGCCGAACACGACGTACGCGGACTACAAAGTCATCCGCCGCAACGGAAGCGTGGTGTCGTTCGAGCCGTCGAAGATCGCCATCGCGGTCACGAAGGCGTTCATCGCCGTGAACGGCGGTCAGGGCGCGGCGTCCGCTCGCGTGCGCGAACTCGTCGACCAACTGACGCAAGCCGTCGTGCGCGCGCTCGTGCGCAGCCGTCCGCATGGCGGCACGTTCCATATCGAAGACATTCAGGATCAGGTCGAACTCGCGCTGATGCGCGGCGGCGAGCACAACGTCGCGCGTGCCTATGTGCTGTATCGCGAGAAGCGCACGCAAGAGCGCGCGCACGCGCCGGAAGTCCGGGCGAACGCGAGCGGCATCAACGTGGTGGACAACGGCGTCACGCATCCGCTCGATCTGGACGCGCTCAAGGCTCTGATCGTCTCGGCCTGCGCCAATCTGGGCGATGCCGTCTCCGCCGATCCGATCGTCGCCGAAACGGTGAAGAACCTGTACGACGGCGTGCCGATGAGCCAGGTCTACGACTCGGCCATCCTCGCCGCGCGCACGATGATCGAAAAAGACCCGGCGTACAGCCAGGTCACCGCGCGCATCCTGCTGCACACGATCCGCCGCGAAATTCTCGAAGGCGAAGTGACGCAAGCCGAAATGGGCGAGCGCTACGCCGAATACTTCCCGCAATTCATCAAGCAGGGCGTGCAAGCCGAACTGCTCGACGACAAGCTCCAGCAATTCGACCTGAAGCGTCTCGGTGCCGCGCTCGACGCGAGCCGCGATCTGCAATTCGGCTATCTCGGCCTGCAGACGCTGTACGACCGCTACTTCCTGCACACGGAAGGCAAGCGTATCGAACTGCCGCAAGCGTTCTTCATGCGCGTCGCAATGGGTCTGTCTCTCAACGAGATCGACCGCGAAGCGCGCGCCATCGAGTTCTACAACGTGCTGTCGTCGTTCGACTTCATGTCGTCCACGCCTACGCTCTTCAACTCCGGCACGCGCCGTTCCCAGCTTTCGTCGTGCTATCTGACGACCGTCGCCGACGACCTCGACGGCATCTACGAAGCGCTCAAGGAAAACGCGCTGCTCTCGAAGTTCGCGGGCGGGCTCGGCAACGACTGGACGCGCGTGCGTGCGCTCGGCTCGCACATCAAGGGCACCAACGGCAAGTCGCAAGGCGTCGTGCCGTTCCTGAAGGTCGTGAACGATACGGCCGTCGCGGTGAATCAGGGCGGCAAGCGCAAGGGCGCGGTGTGCGCGTATCTGGAGACGTGGCACCTGGACATCGAGGAATTCCTGGAACTGCGCAAGAACACGGGCGATGACCGTCGCCGCACCCACGACATGAACACGGCGAACTGGATTCCCGACCTGTTCATGAAGCGCGTGCACGAAGGCGGCGACTGGACGCTGTTCTCGCCGGCTACCTGCCCGGACCTGCACGACCTGTTCGGCGCGGCTTTCGAAAAGGCCTACACGGCTTACGAAGAGAAAGCGGCGCGCGGCGAGATCAAGCTGTTCAAGAAGCTGCCCGCGGCGCAACTGTGGCGCAAGATGCTCGGCATGCTGTTCGAGACCGGCCATCCGTGGATCACGTTCAAGGACCCGTGCAACGTGCGCTCGCCGCAGCAGCACGTGGGCGTCGTGCACTCGTCGAACCTGTGCACGGAAATCACGCTGAACACGAGCGACAATGAAATCGCCGTGTGCAATCTGGGTTCCGTGAACCTGGTCGCGCACCTGGCGAAGCAGGCGGACGGCACGCTCGCGCTGGATCACGCGAAGCTCAAGCGCACCATCAGTGTGGCGATGCGCATGCTCGACAACGTCATCGACATCAATTACTACGCGGTGGCGAAGGCGCGTAACTCGAACCTGAAGCATCGTCCGGTGGGCATGGGCATCATGGGCTTCCAGGACTGCCTGCATCTGCTGCGCACGCCGTATGCGTCGCAAGAAGCGGTCGAGTTCGCGGATCGTTCGATGGAAGCCGTCTGCTACTACGCTTACTACGCGTCGACGGAACTGGCGGAAGAGCGCGGCCGTTACTCGAGCTATCGCGGCTCGCTGTGGGATCGCGGCATCCTCCCGCAGGACACGCTGCAGTTGCTGGCCGAGGCGCGTGGCGGTTATGTCGAAGTCGACACGTCCGAATCCATGGACTGGTCCGTGCTGCGTTCGCGCATCTCGACGCACGGCATGCGCAATTCGAATTGCGTGGCGATTGCGCCGACGGCGACGATCTCGAACATCATCGGCGTGTCGGCGTGTATCGAGCCGACGTTCCAGAACCTGTACGTCAAGTCGAACTTGTCGGGCGAGTTCACGGTGGTCAACGACTACCTGGTGCGCGACCTGAAAGCGCGCGGCCTGTGGGACGAAGTCATGGTGTCGGACCTGAAGTACTTCGACGGCACGCTGTCGCGCATCGACCGCATTCCGGCCGATCTGCGCGCCATCTACGCCACCGCGTTCGAACTGGACGCGAAGTGGGTGGTGGAAGCGGCGGCGCGTCGCCAGAAGTGGATCGATCAGGCGCAGTCGCTCAATATCTACATGGGCGGCGCATCGGGCAAGAAGCTGGACGAGGTCTACAAGCTCGCATGGCTGCGCGGCCTCAAGACCACCTACTATCTCCGCACGATGGCGGCGACGCACGTCGAGAAGTCGACGGTGGCGCACGGCGCGCTCAACGCGGTTCCTTCAGGCGATGGCGGTAGCGGTGCCGCTGGCGCCGGTGGTGTGGACGGATTCAACGGCGGCGCGGTTGGCGGTGCGGCGGCGGGCGGATTCAACGCTGCGGCGGTGGTGGCTGCTGCCGTGCCGGTTGAAGCGGCTCAGGAAGCCGATGGTCCCGTCTGCATGATGCGTCCCGGCGACCCCGGCTTCGACGAGTGCGAAGCTTGTCAGTAAGCTAGTTGCTGGCGGTTCGATCAGGTAGGGCTTTATGTTTCACGCCGGGCCGGCATTGCGTGCTTCGTTGAAGGAAGCGCGCGGTGCCGGCCCGGTTTCGTTTTGGTTCGATCGTTCTGTTTGCTTCGCGGCTTTGCAGCGTGGCGCTTCAGGCTTTCATCAACCTCGCGTTCCTCGCGAAATCTCCGAGCCAGCATCGAGCGGCAATCGCGCGGTTATCGGCATCGACAAAAACGAAAACATTCCGACGACGAAAAACGCGGGCCAAAAATCCGACCACTGCACAGCCGAATGTCCGTTCAGATACTGCGAGAACTCGAGCGTCACGCCGGCAATCGTCACACCCAGCCCGAGCGATACCTGCTGCACGAAGCTCGCGAGACTCGTCGCGCGTCCGACATCGCGCGTTTCGATCTCCGCATAAGCGAGCGAGTTGAGGCTCGTGAACTGCAATGCGGGAAAGAAGCCGCCAAGCAGCACGACTGCCCAGATCAGCCAGGTCGGCGTGCCCGGAAAGAAGGTCCCGCAGGCGGCGATGGCAATGCCGGAAAGCGCCGCGTTGAAGAAGAGCGTGCGTCGAAAGCCGAAGCGCCGCAACACGCGCGACGCCAGCGAGCGCATGAACATGCCGCCGAAAGCCGAAGCGCAGGTGATCGCGCCGGACTTGAATGCCGTCATGCCGAGCCCTTCCTGCAACGCGAGCGGCAGCAGAAACGGCACCGCGCCAAGCCCGATGCGAAAGAGCGATCCGCCGATCACGCTCGCCTGAAACGTCGGCACTTTGAAGAAGCGCAGATCGAGCAGCGGCCGTTCGACGCGCGCCGCATGCATGATGTAGAACGAGACCATGAGCGCGCCGACGACGCACATCGCAACGGCCACGCTTGGCGACACGAGCTCGCCGCCCACGAGCGACAAGCCGAGCAGCAGCAGCACGCCCGCGCCCGCCGAGAGAAAGAAGCCGAACCAGTCGAGCCTACCCGGATGCTCCTCGCGCGAATCCGCGATGTAGCGGTTGGTCAGATAGATACCGAGAATGCCGATCGGAATGTTGATGAAGAAGATCAGCCGCCAGTGCAGATATGTCGTGATGAAACCGCCGAGCAGCGGCCCCACGGCGGGTCCGAGCATTGCGGGCAGCGAGAGATAGTTCATCGCGCGAATGAAGTCCGCGCGCCGCACCGAGCGGAAGATGATGATGCGCCCGACCGGCACCATCATCGCGCCGCCGACGCCTTGGATGAAGCGCGCCACCGTGAATGGTCCGAGCGAGGTGGACGCCGCGCATAGGATAGAGCCGACCACGAACACGCCGATGGCCGCACGAAACACGGTGCGTGCGCCGAAGCGGTCGGCGACCCAGCCGCAGATCGGTATGAAGACGCCGAGGCCGAGCACATAACTCGTGACGGCAATCTTCAGCGTGACGGGATCGCGCCCGAAGGCACGCGCCATTTCGGGAATCGCAGTGACGATGACATTGGCATCGACGCTTTCCATGAACATCGCGCACGCGACGATGAGAGGGGCGATGAGAGCTTTGGCGATCGGCATGGAGAATCGCGTTCGACACGAGGCAGCGAGAGCGGCGATTATGGCACCGATATGGAGCAGCCGACGAGTACGAAACTCGCAACGCGCCGCGATGAACATGGAAGAGGAGTGAAGAAGCGATGGACCCGCAAGACCTGCAACGACTCGTCACGCAGACGATGCCCTACGGCAAGTACAAGGACCGGCTCATCGCCGACTTGCCCGCTCACTATCTCGCGTGGTTCGCGCGTGAGGGTTTTCCAGAGGGCAAGCTGGGTCGCCTGCTTGCGCTCATGCATGAGATCGACCATAACAATTTGCGCTCTCTGCTCGATCCGCTGCGAGGCCGCTGAGGCTGTGCGTCAAGCGCTATAGGTTGTATTTGCCGGGAACGCAAGACACAATATCTAGTGGAAATTGGATGCGCCAAATGCTAGACTTCGGCAACGGTTTCGACGCATCGGAGCGCTTTGCCGAGAGGTCGAAAACAGCCTTCGGTGCATGCATGAACAGGCTTCGAACCCTTGCATCGAGTCACTCGTCGAGCTCATGCATCCGCGTCTCGCGAGACCACGGCAAAGCACATCGAAGCACGGCGAAGAGCATGCAGAGATGACGTATCGACACCACGAATCATCCAAGCGCTTGAGTCTTGTGACATCGCTCGACATTGCATCGCTCGAACATCGCAAGCAAGAACGTCAGCGCTACGCGGCATCTATCGCGAAGAGAGTCATCGAGCAAGCGCGAAGTCACGCGACATGATTTGATCGTCAGCCGCAAAGCCTTATGCGGCAACGCTCTCAGAGCTTCGAGAGAACACGGTCGAAGCACTCGCCGATGTCATCGAACACACTCGATCAGGACCGCTTCACACACGCTTCCACCGATCTTGCATGACGCTTCACACACGATGTGATGAACCAAATGTTGTATGCAGGAAGCAACGCCGAAACTAAAACGCGTGAAAACGAGAATTTCCATGAGCAAACTCTTTTAATGCTCATGGAAAGATGGTACAAACCGAACTAAATTGATGGTGAGAATTTATGCTCAACTGGGATGACGAGACCACTGCCGTAGCTCCCTCGAGCGCTTCGCAACAGAACCCGTTGCAGAACGCTCAAGGCACGACTTTCGGTACGCAAGGTACAGCGCATGTCGATCATCGTGCTGCCCAAGCTCATCAAGCTGCTCATCAGATAGCGCAAGCGAACAACATCTTCTCCGATGGCTTCGTTCCGCCCGCAGCCGCGACTCCTTCCGCTGGCGTCATCGCCGCGCAAAGCGAAGCACGCGTCAACGTCGCGGACAAACGCATCATCAACGGCAAGACCGACGTCAATCAGTTGGTGCCGTTCAAGTACAAGTGGGCGTGGGAAAAGTACCTTGCGGGTTGCGCGAACCATTGGATGCCGCAGGAAGTGAACATGTCGCGCGACATCGCCCTGTGGAAAGACCCGAATGGTCTTTCGGACGACGAGCGCCGCATCGTCAAGCGCAACCTGGGCTTCTTCGTCACGGCAGACTCGCTCGCCGCGAACAACATCGTGCTCGGTACGTACCGTCACATCACCGCTCCCGAGTGCCGCCAGTTCTTGCTGCGCCAGGCGTTCGAAGAAGCCATCCATACGCACGCGTATCAGTACATCGTCGAATCGCTCGGGCTCGATGAAAGCGAAATCTTCAACGCCTATCACGAAGTCGCTTCCATCCGCGCGAAGGACGAGTTCCTGATTCCGTTCATCCAGACGTTGACGGACCCGGCCTTCACCACGGGCACGCTGGAAGCGGACCAGAAATTGCTGAAGTCGTTGATCGTGTTTGCCTGCATCATGGAAGGGCTGTTCTTCTATGTAGGCTTCACGCAAATCCTGGCGCTGGGTCGCCAGAACAAGATGACGGGGGCTGCCGAGCAGTATCAGTACATCCTCCGCGATGAATCGATGCACTGCAATTTCGGCATCGACCTCATCAACCAGATCAAGCTCGAAGAGCCGCAATTGTGGACCGCCGACTTCAAGGCCGAGATCCGCGAGCTCTTCAAGGAGGCGGTCGAACTTGAATATCGCTACGCTGAAGACACCATGCCGCGCGGGGTGCTCGGCCTGAACGCGTCGATGTTCAAGAGCTACCTGCGCTTCATCTGCAACCGGCGTTGCCAGCAGATCGGGCTTGACCCGCTCTACCCGAACGAGGAAAACCCGTTCCCGTGGATGAGCGAAATGATCGACTTGAAGAAGGAACGCAACTTCTTCGAGACACGCGTGATTGAGTATCAAACCGGCGGCGCGCTGACCTGGGAATAACAACAAGCCCAGGACGTGTTGCAGACGAAATCGATGGGACGGCCTGGCAGCGGCGTGACACTCACGCGCGCTCGGCCGACAAGGTTTAGGAGAACGGTCGCCTGATGCAGAGTGCGCCTTGTGACTTAGCTAGCCCGTGCTCGTACACGGCTGCGATAGAAGACAGGCCTTTTGCGATCCCTTCAATGGGATGGGCAAACTTCCCCCCGGAAAACGCCAGCGGCAAGCTCGCTGGCTCGATCAAGCGATGGCCGGCGCCGCGTATCAGCGGTGCTGACACTATCTGGCGCGCGGTGCCAAAGGGCACGGCGCGCCTTGCCGTATTCATTAGCGTAAGCAGGTGGGATCAGCGTACGCCGATGAATAATCCGCTTCGTAGCGTGCGCCTTGAGAAGCGACGCGTGGGAAGCGGGTTTTGACGAAGGGTGTAGTTTGAACTGACTCTCATCTGAAAACCTGAAGGAGAAAAACCATGGCAGTTGCCAAGAAAAAACCCGCAGCCAAGAAGGTTGCAGCAAAGAAAGTCACCGCGAAGAAGGCCGCTCCGGCGAAGAAAGTAGCAGCCAAGAAGGTCGCCACGAAGAAGGTAGCAGCCAAGAAAGTCGCGGTGAAGAAGGTCGCGGCGAAGAAGGTTGCAGCGAAGAAGGCTCCGGCCAAGAAGGCGGCAGCAAAGAAGGTAGCGTCGAAGAAGGTCGCAACGAAGAAGGTTGCTGCCAAGAAGGCGCCCGCCAAGAAGGCTGCAGCGAAGAAGGTAGCCACCAAGAAAGTAGCCGCGAAGAAGGCGCCTGCGAAGAAGGCCGCAGCGAAGAAGGCTGCTGCCAAGAAGGCGCCTGCTAAGAAGGCTGCGGCGAAGAAGGCCCCCGCGAAGAAGGCTGCCGCCAAAAAGGCTGCTGCGAAAAAGGCTCCTGCAAAGAAGGCTGCCGCGAAAAAGGCTCCCGCCAAAACCGCTGCTGCCCCTGCTCCCGCCGCTGCGCCTGCCCCCGCTGCCGCTCCTGCTTCCGCTGCTCCCGCAGCGAAGAAGGCTCCCGCAGCCAAGAAAGCTCCGGCCAAAAAGGCCGCTGCTGCGAAGAAGACTACGGCTGCCGCTCCTGCAACGACGGCAACGACCGTATCGACGCCTGCTCCGGCTCCGGCCGCCGCAGTCAAGACGGCGTTGAATCCGGCGGCAGCATGGCCGTTCCCGACGGGCAGCCGTCCGTAAGTCTTTACGTTCGTAGTTGGCAGGACCACGGCACATACCGATGTGCCTTTCGACCGGGTAGGCCTACCCGGCCTCAAACCCGCTGCTCAGGGAAACCTGGCGGCGGGTTTTTCCGTTCGCATGACTTGGGGCTTCGCCGCGTTTTCGTGAGCCAAAGAAAAAGCGCATGCATCTTTCGATACATGCGCTTCGTTCGGAACGCGAAAGACCTGCGTGCGCTCGATGTGACGAGCCCACACGAGGGCTAATCCTCCGCTGAATACCTTAGTGCGTGACGCGTGTGACGCCGCCACTCGACAGCAGGCGAACCCGCTCGCCTGCCTGGAACACTTCTCCGTTCGAGGTTTGCGTGATGGCGCGCATGTCGCCGTTATCGAGACGCACGGTGATCTCCAGGCCGTTCTTCATGGCGACGTTATTCTCGACCGCGTTACCCGCGACCGCGCCCGCCAGACCGCCGATGATGCCCGCGATGATCGACCCGTTGCCGCCGCCGATGACGCTGGCTGCGGCCACGCCGCCGAGCGCGCCGCCACCTATGGTGCCGAGACCGGTCGGTTGACCGTTGTTCGAGCTGATCTTCACGCCACGCACGCTTTCGACGGTCGCCATGCGCACCGTCTCCTCACGTTGCGCCTGCGAAGCCGTGTACACGTCCGGCGAACTGCTGTTGTAGGCGCAGCCCGTGAGCGCCACCGAGCCGACGAGCGCTACTGCAAGCGCGATACGACTTATCGTTTTCATTCCATTACTCCACTCAATCACGACAGGCTGCTTCCGAAAGCCTGCTTGTAACGCTCTTCAATTTCGGCACGTGCCGGCTCATAAGTTTGCGGACCCTGATGTTCGATCTTCAATGCGCCCATCAGACTTGCAAGACGGCCCGTCTTTTCCCAACCAAGCTTGTTTTCGATACCGTACAGCAGGCCGCCGCGGAACGCGTCGCCGCAGCCAGTGGGATCGACGACTTGCCGCGCTTTCACGGCGGGCACTTCGAGCACGCCGTCCTCGTGATAGATCTGCGCGCCATGCTCGCCGCGCGTGATGATGAGCGCATCGACGCGGCTCATGATGTCTTCGATCGACCATCCGGTCTTGTTGCTCAACAACTTGGCTTCGTAATCGTTGACCGCCACGTAAGTGGCAAGTTCAATCATGCGACAAAGCTCGACACCTTCCAAGATCGGCAGACCCTGACCCGGATCGAACACGAACGGCACGCCCGCCGACGCGAACTGCGCCGCGTGCTCGCGCATGCCGTCTGCGCCATCCGGAGCCACGATGCCAAGCGAGATGTTCTTCGCTTCGTCGGCGCGGTTCAGGTGCGACTCCATCATCGCGCCGGGATGGAACGCGGTGATCTGATTGTTCGCCAGGTCGGTCGTGATGAAGCATTGCGCCGAGTGCTGGTCCGGCAGGACGCGCACGTACTCTTTCGAGATACCGAGCGCGTCGAGCCGGTCGATATACAACTGAGCATCCGCCGCGCCCAGTGTCGCCATGATCTTGGGATCGCCGCCAAGTAGCTTGAGCGCGTAGGCGATGTTGCCCGCGCAGCCGCCGAAGTTGCGCCGCATCGTCGGCACCAGGAAGCTGATGTTCAGCATGTGCACCTGGTCCGGCAGGATGTGGTCGCCGAAGCGGCCCTGGAAAGTCATGATGTTGTCGTAGGCGAGCGAGCCGCAGATAAGCGTAGCCAAGGCGAACGTCCTTTAAGTTTAGGTGCCGAGGAAGAGGGTGCGCATACGGCGCGCGGCGGTGAAACCCTTTTGAGCGTCCACCGCGTCCCGTATGCGGACCGCCGAACCGCCGCGGCGGTCCGGCATGCCGTCGACCTTACTTGAGCGAAGCAAGCGCGGCGTCGTAATTCGGCTCCTGCTTGATTTCCGGCACGAGTTCCGAATGCAGCACCTTGTTGTCTGCGTCCAGGACGACGACGGCGCGTGCCGTCAGGCCCTTGAGCGGTCCGGTCGTGACGTCCACGCCATACGCTTCCGCGAATTCGTGACCGCGAAACGTCGATGCCGTCACCACGTTTTCGATGCCTTCGGTCGTGCAGAAGCGCTTGGCGGCGAACGGCAGATCGCCCGAGACGACTACCACGACCGTGTTGTCGAGGCCGGCGGCGGCTTCGTTGAACTTGCGCGTCGAGGTCGCGCAGGTCGGCGTGTCGAGACTCGGCACAATGTTCAGCACTTTGCGCTTGCCCGCGAAATTCGCCAGCTTGACGTCGCCGAGATCGGCGCCGACGAGCGTGAATTCGGCCGCCTGCTGGCCGGCGCCCGGAAACGTGCCGCGTACGTCGATAGGATTGCCGCCGAGGGTAACTTGACTCATGTTGCGCTCCAGAGAATATGTCAGATGCTGACGGGAAAGCGCGCGCGTTCGTTCATCTTCGATGCCAACGCGCGCGTCAGAAAGGACAGGGTTCGTGCGGCCGCGCGGGCACGCATCACGGATAGAAAACTTGAACCCTGTAGTTCGCGGCGACCGCATCGCCCGTATCCAGCCTCACGACGACCGGCTGCGCGCTTTGCGGCGGAAGGCCGATGGGGAATATCGTACCCGGTCGGGCGTAATCCTGCGGCCATAGCACGCGGCGCACGGCGACGTTGCTCTTGTCGTCGAGCAGGGTGAGTTCGAGCGCAGGATAAGCCAGCGACACATCCGACCGATTGCGCAGCGACAGCTTAAGTTCGAGCTTGTGCGGACCGTCGACCTGACGCAGCCCGGAGCTCTCGATCTGCAGCCCGTCGATATAGCGCGGCGGCGCGATGGTGCAGCCGAACTGATAGCAGATATCCGCGTAGAGCGAATGCGTGCCGGGAACGTAGACCATGACGGATTCGCGTTGCCACCACAATATCTGTCCGATCAGCGTCAGCACGAGCAGCACCGAGAGCACCATGCCCGCCGCGCGCCAGCCCTTGCGCGGACGCGTCCATTCGGGATCGGGCGGATCGAGCGGACCGAGTGCATCGCGCGATTCGCGGATGACCGGGAACGCTTCGTTGGCGCTGGCCGCGTGCGCGGCGCCCGGCGGGCGCGGTGACTTTGCGCCGAAGGCCGGCTCGGGGTCCTTGCCCCAGTCGGCGGCGGGCGCGGGCTCCGGTGCGGGACGCGGCGGTTCGGCCGCGGTCGGCGTCGGGCCGATGAACGGCTCCGCGCGATCGTCCGGCGAAACGAAGCGTGCGGCGGGTGTCTCGGGCGGAGGGACAGGGCGCGTTGGAGATTGTGCGGCCGGGGCGACGTGATCGGCCGGCGGTGCATCGACACGAACGAACTGCTTCGCGGGATGGTTCTGCGCTGGTTGCGTGGATGCAGGCGTATTCGCGTAGACGGTGCGGTCGCTGTCCTCTTCAGGCGCCAAAGGCACGGGCGGCGCGGGCGGCGCAGGCGGATTATTCGCGCCCAGATCGAGCGGTCGAGGCGCAGATGCAGACGGTCCGCTTGGAACCGGCGCAGGTGTCTTTCGCGTGATCGGCTTGGCGGCGGGAGGCGTCGAAGGCTTTACAGCGGCAGGCGCTGCCGGACTCGGCGTCGCCGGCTTCTCTACTTCCTTCGCTATCTTCGGCGTTGCCGGCGCCGTAACACCCGGAGATTCCGCTGCCACCGAATTCGCCGATGCATCGCCATTCGCATCGGATGCAAAGCTTGCAGGACCGACGGCGACTTCATCGTCGATGATCGCCGCATGTTGCGCCTCGTGCGGCGCGGCGTGCTCTTCCGGAAGCTCGAAGCGATGATGCGCGGCGTCGAAGACTTCCTGACAATGGCCGCAACGCACGCGGCCGTCATGCGGCGCGAGCAGATGCGGGTCCAGCCTGAAGACGGTTTCGCAGTGTGGGCAGCGGGTTGCCAGCGCCATAGGAGAGTGCCATTGGCCTCGCGGCCTAGTCGTGGACGATGGCGTTATTCTAAAGGCTTTCGCGCCGAGTTCCGGCGAGGCACACCCAGCCTTCGTGCTCGCGCCAGACGGCGATGTCGATCCACTGCGCGTAGACCGCCGCGACCTCGTCGGCCTGCCGCGCGAGAATGCCCGACAACGCGATACGGCCGCCCGCTTTCACCTTCGAGGCGAGCATCGACGCCATCAGCTTGAGCGGATTGGACAGAATGTTGGCAACAACGATATCGAACTCGCCGGCAGGACATTCGTCGGGCAGACCGTAGGTGACGTCGGCGTGATTGCGTTCGCTATTCTGACGCGCGGATTCCACCGCCTGCGGGTCGATGTCGATGCCATATACCGGCTGTGCGCCGCACTTCTTCGCGAGGATCGCGAGGATGCCCGAGCCGCAACCGTAATCGAGCAACGACTGTCCGGGTTTCACCGACTGCTCCAGCCACTCCATGCAGAGCCGCGTGGTCGGATGGCTGCCCGTACCGAACGCAAGGCCCGGATCGAGTTCTAGCACGAGCGCGTCCGGGTCGGGCGCGTCATGCCACGAAGGCACGACCCAGATACGCTCGCCGATATGAATCGGATCGAACTGCGCTTGCGTGAGCCGCACCCAATCCTGCTCTTCGACTTCGCGCAGGGAATAGGCGGGCGTGTCGGCAAGACCGATTTCATTCGCGGCGGCCGCGAGAAGCACGGCGGGATCGGCGTCGTCGGCGAGCAGCGCGACCACGCGCGAACGCTTCCACGCGCTCTTCTCCGGCGTGAGGCCGGGTTCGCCGAAAAGCGGTTGCTCGTCAGGCGTGTCGGCGTCGGCGTCCTCGACGGAGACCGACAGCGCGCCCACGTCGAGCAACGCATCCGACAGCGCTTCCGCGTGCTCGCGATCCAGCTCGGCGATCAATTCCCGGTAACTCATGCTAATCGACTCGCTTATGCCTTCGACTCTTCGGCCACCGCCGCCTTGCGCGCGGCGAGCTTGTTTTCGAGGTAATGGATGCTCGTGCCGCCTTCGACGAACTTGGCGTCGATCATCAGTTCGCGATGCAGCGGGATGTTGGTCTGAATGCCTTCCACGACCATTTCCGAGAGCGCGATCCGCATGCGGTTGATCGCCTGCTCGCGCGTCGCGCCGTAGGAGATCAGCTTGCCGATCATCGAGTCGTAGTTGGGCGGGACAAAATAGCCGTTGTAGGCGTGCGAATCGACGCGGATGCCCGGACCGCCCGGCGCGTGCCACGACGTAAGACGTCCCGGCGACGGCGTGAACTTGAACGGATCTTCCGCGTTGATCCGGCATTCGATCGCGTGGCCGCGAAACTGAATGTCTTTCTGGCGGATCGAGAGCTTCTCGCCAGCCGCGATGCGAATCTGTTCCTGCACGATATCCACGCCCGTGATGAGTTCCGTCACCGGATGCTCGACCTGCACGCGCGTATTCATTTCGATGAAGTAGAACTCGTTGTTCTCGTACAGGAATTCGAACGTGCCCGCGCCGAGATAGCCCATCTTCTTGCACGCGTCGGCGCAGCGGTCGCCGATACGCTCGATCAGCCGTCGCGCGATACCCGGCGCCGGCGCTTCCTCGACCACTTTCTGGTGTCGGCGCTGCATCGAACAGTCGCGCTCGCCGAGCCAGATCGCGTTGCGGAACGAATCAGCCAACACTTGAATCTCGATATGCCGCGGGTTCTCCAGGAATTTCTCCATGTAGACCTGCGGATTGCCGAACGCACGGCCCGCTTCCTCGCGCGTCATGTTGACCGCGTTCACGAGCGCCGCTTCCGTATGCACGACGCGCATGCCGCGTCCGCCGCCGCCGCCCGCCGCCTTGATGATGACCGGATAGCCGACCGTGCGCGCAATCTTCACGATCTCTTTTGGATCGTCCGGCAACGCGCCTTCCGAGCCCGGCACGCACGGCACGCCGGTCTTGATCATGGTCTGCTTGGCCGTGACCTTGTCGCCCATCATGCGGATGGTTTCGGGACGCGGCCCGATGAACGTGAAGCCCGATTGCTCGACGCGCTCGGCGAAATCGGCGTTCTCGGAAAGGAAGCCGTAGCCGGGGTGGATGGCTTCGGCGTCCGTGACTTCGGCCGCGCTGATGAGCGCGGGCATGTTCAGATAGCTGAGGTTCGACGGCGCCGGACCGATACACACGGCTTCGTCGGCCAACTTCACGTACTTTGCTTCCTTGTCGGCTTCCGAGTAGACGACAACGGTCTTGACGCCCAGTTCGCGGCACGCGCGCTGGATGCGAAGCGCGATCTCGCCGCGGTTCGCAATGAGGATTTTTTCAAACATGGCTGTGGGTCGGCTCATCAACGGGCGCGACGGGCGCGCCCTCGGGAATCGAATCGGCGGCGCGCGGTTCGGGCATCGTGGAAAACCGATGCGAAGCGCGCGGACACGGCGGGCAGCCGGAGATCGAAAACACGGTGCGAGCCATCGTGATGAGGTGCATCCGGCGTCGTCCGGCGTAACGCGTCAGTCGCCGATCACGAAGAGCGGCTGGCCGTATTCGACCGCCTGACCGTTCTCGACGAGGATCTCCTTTACGACGCCGGACTTGTCGGCTTCGATCTCGTTCAGGAGCTTCATGGCTTCGATGATGCAGATGGTCTGGCCTTCCTTGACCGTATCGCCGACCTGGACGAACGGATCCGCGCCCGGCGAAGGCGCGCGGTAGAACGAGCCGACCATCGGCGAAGTGACGATGTGTCCTTGCGGCGCGACGGCAGCGGGGCTCGCGGCGGGCGCCGCCGAACCTTCGCCTGCGCCGCCGGCGAACGGCGCGGGTGCGGCCTGCATTTGCGGCGCGTATTGCTGAGGCGCCTGCATGTAGACCGGCGCCGCATTCTTGACGATGCGAACCTTGCCTTCGCCTTCCGTCACTTCGAGTTCCGAGATGCCGGATTCCGAGACGAGGTCGATCAGCGTTTTAAGTTTACGAAGGTCCATCGAAAATTCCCCTTTCAATGCTTGGAGACCGGGACTGCCCCCGGTGCTTGACTTGACTTTGTGGTGTTCTGACTGTCAGCCGCGGACCGGCAGGGCCAGCGCTTCGGCACGCGTTCGCTGCAAGCGCCGTGCGCTCAACCAAACGTGAGCCGAAGTTGCGGCGGCAGAATCGATTGGCACGCAAGGCGCGTTCATGTCGAATGCGTCATCGTGATGGTTTTGAAGCGCGCTCCCCGATAGCCTGCGAAAAGGCTGGTCGACGAACACCAAACGCGTGTCGGTTTCGACAGCAATGTCGCCTTGCGGCACCGGTTGAGTGTTCATGGTCGCTTCGGGTTGTGCGGAATTCGGCGCACTTTAGCGCTCTTTAGAGAATTTTGTCTAGTTTTACCGTTCCGACAGGGTCTGATCAGTAGGGCAGAAGTTCGGACAAGTCGTAGCGAAAGAGCGAAGTTCCGGCAAGATCGGCGTTCAACCTGCTAACTTGCTGCTTATTGAGCGACACTTCGGTTAAAAACGCAGCGAATTTTTACAGCGCGTCGAGTGTACGCTTAAGTTCGGCGACGTTGACTTCACCAAGCTTGGTCGACCGGACCACGCCTTTTGCGTCGATCACCACGGTGAACGGCAAACCGCCCGCGTTGTTGCCGAAGCTGCGCGCGAGGTCGGCGCCGCCGAAGCCCGTCACATAGACGGGATAGTCCACCTTCACCTTACCGAGAAAATCGTTGACGTTCTTCTCGCTGTCCACTCCCAAGCCAATGAATGTGATGCCTTTTTTCTCATATTCGCGATGTAGCGCCGACAACTCCGGCATTTCCTTGACGCACGGTCCGCACCACGAAGCCCAGAAGTTCACGACGACCGGTCTTCCTTTGAAGGATGCAAGCGGTTGCGCGGTGCCCGAGGCTCCCGGCGGCGCGGCCTTCCATAATTGTTCGACGGCGTTGCCGTTGTTCTGTGTCGCGGCCACGGTTTCGCCGCCGGTGAAGACATGCCCCGCGTAGAAGCCGCCGACCGTCGCCGCGACCGCGACGACTAGAAGCGCCAGAATCCGTTTGCTGTTCATAGGAAAAAATAGAGTCAGCCGCTGATTTCGAGCGACGGGGTATCGGGATGATCGAGCAGCGTGCGCACCGTCGCGGCGTTCGCCCGCGCGAGACGTCCGCGGCCATCGGCGCGCACGGCGCCGCGCAAGTCGTCAGGATCGTAGAGCGCGATGTGCAGGCCCATTGGTTCCTCGCCGGGTATGCGCTGCAAAAAACTCAGCGTTTCCACGTAACCGCGCCCGGCGAAATGCCGCGTCTCCGACACGTCGTACTGAATGTTCGCGTTCAGCAAGTAGATGGCGACTTCCTTCGGGTTGTCGCAGAAGCATTGCAAGTGGACGTCGGAATGCTCGCCCGCCGTGCCGTTGAGTACCGCGCCCGTCAGATAAGGATCGAAGGGCTTCAACCGTTCCATCCATTCGAGCGCGAACTCGCGCATGCGGCGCAGGACGACAGGCTGACTGTCGCTCTGGAAGATCGCCTGATACTCGCGGATCTCCTCTTCGATCTGATCGTTGTCGGGCAAAAACTCGCCGCCGATCTTCGCCTCGCCGACCACCTGCCGCGCCGCCTTGCGCTTGGCTGTGGAGTAGTCGAGGCCGTCTTCGGCGATCATTCTCGCAGCCGCGATGGCGATTTCCTCGCGCACGCGCTGCGGATCGAAATGTGATTTGCGAACCATGGCGAAATAATACTAGATATCGTTGAACGGCTTCGATCGGGTCTCGATCGAGCGTTGATCGGCCCTCGATCGCGCCGGTTTGCATCGGCTGCCGGCGGGCGTAAGGTGGCGGAGTGCGTCGGTTACAATATGCGCCTCCAGGCGTCTTCGCGCACGGCGTGCACGCGGCGCCGTTTCATGTTTCCCGCACTCTTCGCCCACGCGGCGCGACACGGTTTATGCACATCCACATCCTCGGCATCTGCGGCACCTTCATGGGCGGACTCGCCGTGCTGGCGCGCGAAGCGGGCCACAAGGTCACCGGCTGCGACGCCGGCGTCTACCCGCCGATGAGCACGCAACTCGAAGCGCAAGGCATCGAACTGATCGAAGGTTACGGCGTCGAGCAACTCGCGCTCGAACCCGACTTATTCGTGATCGGCAACGTGGTGTCGCGAGGCAATCCGCTGATGGAGGCCATTCTCGACCGCGGCCTGCCTTACACGTCGGGTCCGCAGTGGCTCGGCGAGCACGTGCTTGCGGGCAAGTGGGTTCTGGCGGTTGCGGGCACGCACGGCAAGACCACGACGAGCTCCATGCTTGCGTGGCTGCTGGAAGATTCGGGCTTGAATCCGGGCTTTCTCATTGGCGGCGTGCCACTCAACTTCGGCATTTCCGCGCGACTGACCGACTCGAGCTTCTTCGTCATCGAAGCCGACGAATACGACACCGCGTTCTTCGACAAGCGCTCGAAGTTTGTCCACTATCGGCCGCGCACGGCGGTGCTCAACAATCTCGAATTCGATCACGCCGATATCTTCCCCGATCTCGTCGCCATCGAAACGCAATTTCATCATCTCGTGCGCACGGTGCCGGGCATCGGACGCATCGTCACGAACGGGCGCGAAGGCGCGCTCGAACGCGTGCTGACGCGCGGCTGCTGGTCGAGCGTCGAACGCTTCGGTGTGGATGGCGGCTGGCAAGCGCTACCCGCGACCGAGGGCGCGCGCGTCGACGAGCAATTTGCGGTGTATTGGGAAGGCGAGCGTCAAGGCGTGGTCGAGTGGCAAGTGCAGGGCGAACACAATCGCATGAACGCGCTCGCGGCGATCGCAGCGGCGCGCTCGGTTGGCGTGCCGGCGTCGCAAGCGGTCAAGTCGCTGGCGAGCTTTCGCAACGTCAAGCGGCGCATGGAGGTAAAGGGCAGCGTGGATGGCGTCACCGTCTACGACGACTTCGCGCACCATCCAACCGCCATCGAAACCACCGTTGCCGGCCTGCGCACGCGTATTGGCGACGCGCGCATTCTGGCCGTGCTGGAGCCGCGCTCCAACACCATGAAACTCGGCACGATGAAAGCGCAGTTGCCCGGCAGTCTCGCCGACGCGAATCTCGTGTTCGGCTACGGCGCGCGTGATGGCCGCGACAAACTCGGCTGGGATCTGGCGGAAGCGCTCGCACCGCTCGGCGACAAGGCACAGGCATTCAACGAGATCGAACCGTTGGTGAAGGCGGTCGCGGCCGCCGCGCGCCCCGGCGACCACGTGCTCGTGATGAGCAACGGCGGCTTCGGCGGCGTGCATCAAAAGCTGCTCGACGCACTTTCGGCGCGTCCGTCCGGAGGAAACGCGTGATTCTCTACCTACACGGCTTTCGCTCCTCGCCCCAATCTTTCAAGGCGCGCGTCATGCGTGCGCGTCTGGCGGACCTCGGGCGGCTGAGCGAATGGCAGTGTCCGGTGTTGCCCGTCTCGCCGAAAGAAGCGATCGAACTGGCGGAATCGCTCGTCGCGAATACGTCCGCTGCTGAAATCACCGTGGTCGGCAGTTCGCTCGGCGGTTTCTACGCCACGTATCTCGCCGAAAAGCACGGCTGGCGCGCCGTGCTGCTCAATCCCGCCGTGGTGCCGCAGCGCGATCTGAGCCACTATCTCGGCGAACAGCCGCTGTGGCATGGAGGCGGCAGCATCACCGTGTTGCCGCGCCATCTGGACGAACTGCGCGCGCTCGCCGTCGAGAAGATCACGCAGGCCGAGCGTTACTATCTGATTGCGGCCACCGGCGACGAAGTGCTCGATTACCGCACCATGCTCGCCCACTACCCCGGCGTGCGCACCACGCTGATCGAAGGCGGCGATCACGCCATCAGCGACTTCCCCGACTATCTGGACGACGTGCTCGCGTTCTGCGGACGCGAACCGCCGCCCGCCGTCGCATCCGCGGCCGCGTGACACGCGCGGCGCGAGGACATAGCCCATTCAACCGCCGGCGCGCTTGCCGCGACCCGGTCCACCGTTTTACGAGAGTATTGAGTGAACGTTTTCTTCGAGGAATCGGGTAGTTTCAAGGCCGGATCGGTGCTGTCCAAACAGGGCGATGCCTTCCAGGTCGAATTGCCGGGCGGACGGCGTGCGAAAGTGCGCGCGAAAGACGTGCTGATCGAATTCGATAAACCCGCTGCGGGCGAGCTGATGCAGGAAGCCGACGCCATCGCGCAGGAAATCGATCTCGACTTTCTGTGGGAATGCGCGCCCGACGACGAATTTCCGTTCGCCACGCTCGGCGCGGATTACTTCGGCGACAAATTCGGCGCGGCCGAACGCGCGGCGCTCGTGCTGCGCATGCATGGCGCGCCGGTGTACTTTCGCCGCAAGGGGCGCGGGCAGTATCAGCGAGCGCCGCAAGAGCAATTGCAGATGGCGCTTGCCGGGCTCGAACGCAAGCGTCAGCAGGCGCTCGTGCAAGCGGGCTACGAAGAGGAACTGAAGGCGGGCAAGTTGCCCGAGGCGCTCGCGGGCAAGGCAATCGGTTTGCTTACGAAGCCCGACAAGAACTCCATCGAGTACAAGGCGCTCGAAGCGGCCGCCGCCGCGCGCGGAATTTCGCAAGCGCGGCTCATGCTGGAATGCGGCGGAATTGCCTCGGCGCGCGCCTTGCACGAAGCGAAGTTCCTGTCGGAGTTCTTTCCGCACGGCGTCGGTTTTCCGTCGCTGCAACCCGCGCCTTTCCCGGAAGACTTGCCCGAAGCGGATGTCGAAGCATTCTCCATCGACGACGTCACGACGACCGAAATCGACGACGCCTTTTCCGTCCAGCATCTCTCCGATGGCCGCGTGCGCGTGGGTATTCACATTGCGGCGCCGGCGCTTGGCATCGCGCGGGGCGATGCGATCGACGCGATTGCGCGTGGCCGGTTGTCCACGGTCTACATGCCGGGCGACAAGATCACCATGTTGCCCGACGACGTCGTCAATGTTTTCACGCTCGGTGAAGGCGGCTTGCGCCCGGCGCTGTCGCTTTACATCATCGTGAATCGCGAGACGCAGGAGATCGTCGCCACCGAAACGCGCGCCGAACGTGTATTCGTAAAGTCGAATCTGCGCCACAACCATCTCGACGAACACGTCACCGAGGAAACGCTCGCGGACGGCAGCGGCGATTATCCGCATAAGGCGGACATTGCCGTGCTCTGGCCGCTGGCTCAAGCGCTCTTCGAAAAGCGACAGCAGGCGCGCGCCACTTACGGTCTGAAGCGCGAAGTGCAGCGCAATAACGACTTCAATTTCTATGTCGAAGGCGAGCACATCACCATTACGCCGCGCCGCCGTGGCTCGCCGCTCGATCTGATCGTCGCCGAACTGGCGATTCTCGCGAATTCGTCGTGGGGCGCGTTTCTCAACGATCACGGCGTACCGGGCATTTACCGTTCGCAGCGCGGTTTCGGCGGTCCCGGTCCAAAGCGCACGCGCATGCAGACCACGCCCGCGCCGCACGAAGGCTTGGGCGTCGCGCAATATGCGTGGAGCACCTCGCCGCTGCGCCGTTATGTCGATCTCGTGAATCAGTGGCAATTGCTCGCGTGCGTTCAGCATGGCGTGACGGCCAAGCTCGCCGCGCCGTTCAAACCGAAGGACGCGGATCTCTTCGCCGTGGTGCAAGGTTTCGACGATACCTACACCGCTTACGCCGATCATCAGCGCCGCATGGAGTATTTCTGGTGTCTGCGCTGGCTCAAGCAGGAGAACAAGCGGCAAGTTCCGGCATCGGTCATCAAGGACGATCTGGTGCGTCTCGAAGAAATTCCGCTGATCCTGCATGTGCCCGGACTCGGCGTGCATGCGCGCGGCACGCGTTTGATGCTCGAAGTCGTATCTATCGATGAACTGACCGTCGAGGCGTCGTGCCGCCTGCTGCACGTGATCGACGCGCCCACGCAAAGCGCGCCGGTGGAAGAAGACGAAGCCGAGGAAGAGATCGTCGAAACCGTCGATCTCAGCGCCGAAAGCGAAGCCGAAGCGCAGGCGGAAGTCTCCGCGACGGAGCCGTCGGCCGAAGGTGCCGAAGGTGCCGACGGAGTCGAGGGTGCAGGCGAATCGCAAGAGTCTTCGGAGCGGGCGGAATGAAGCCGCGCGCCGGCATGATCCAGGGCGCGCACGCCGCGCGCCAACTCACGGGACGCGCGCGATGACGCAACGCGATCAATACGTGGTGATCGGCAATCCGATCGAGCACAGCAAATCGCCGTGGATTCACGCGAAATTCGCTATCCAGACCGGCGAGCCTATCGAGTACGGACGCATCCTTGGGCCGCTCGGCGGCTTCGAGGAGCAAGCCAGAACGTTCATGGCGTCGGGCGGACGCGGCATGAACGTGACCGTGCCCTTCAAACTCGACGCCCACGCTTTCGCCAATACACTCTCGCCGCGCGCAGCCGCTGCGGGCGCGGTCAACACGCTGTCGTTCGGTGCGGATGGCGTGCGCGGCGACAACACGGACGGCGTCGGCCTCGTGCGCGACATCGAAGTGAATCTCGGCGTGAGCCTCACGGGCAAGCGCGTGTTGCTGCTCGGCGCGGGCGGCGCGGCGCGCGGCGTCGTGCTGCCTATCTTCGATCGCTCGCCGGCGGCGCTCACCATCGTGAATCGCACGGCTGAGAAGGCGCTGCAACTGGTCGATCAGTTCGCGGAAGCCGCGCTCGCGTCGAACGTGCGGTTTGCGGGTGGCAGCGCGAAGAGCGCGGAAGAAGGGCGCTACGACGTCATCGTCAACGCGACCGCGGGCAGTCTCGACGCCGCCTTGCCCGATTGCGACGACGCCGCGTTCGGCGCCGGCACGCTCGCCTACGACATGATGTACAGCGCGAAGCCAACGGTGTTCATGCAGCACGCCGAACGCCTTCAAGCGCGCGCGGCGGATGGCCTCGGCATGCTCGTCGAACAGGCGGCCGAATCGTTCTTCATCTGGCGCGGCGTGCGCCCGGACGGCGGCGCGGTATTGCGCGAGCTGCGCCAGGTGCTCGCAGCCAAAGTCTGATGACGACCGCACCCATTTCCGAGCACACGCGCACGCGGCAGCGGCGCGGGGTGCGGCTCGGTCCCGCGCGCTGGATCGGTTATGGCGTGTCGGTGCTGGTTATCGCCGCGCTCGCGACGCAGCTCTACTTCTTCGCGCAGATCGCGGTCTGGACCGTGGTAAATCCCGGCGCGACGGCCTTCATGCGCGCCGACGCCTGGACCCTCGCGAAAGAGCGTCCTGGCATCGAACTGCAACGCACGTGGGTTCCGTACGACCAGATTTCGCGCAATCTGAAGCGCGCGATCATCGCGTCGGAAGACTCCAACTTCGTCAATAACAACGGCTACGAAACCGACGCCATCTTGCAAGCGTGGGAAAAAAACAAGGCGCGCGGAAAGATCGTCGCGGGCGGTTCGACCATTTCGCAGCAACTGGCGCGGAATCTGTTCTTGTCGCGCGAGAAAAGCTATATCCGCAAGGCCGAGGAACTCGTCATCACGTCGATGCTCGAGCTTCTGATGGACAAGCAGCGCATCTTCGAGATCTATCTCAATTCGGTTGAGTGGGGTAATGGCGTCTACGGCGCGCAGGCGGCGGCCCAGTATTACTACAAGACGACGGCGGCAAAGCTGTCCGCGTCGCAAAGCGCACGGCTTGCCGTCATGCTGCCGCGTCCGAAATACTTCGACGATCACCGCGCGACGCCGTATCTGACCAGGCGCGCCAACGTAATCGCGCGGCGAATGGGCGCGGCCGAGTTGCCCGAGTGAAATTTAGCTGGCCGCGATAAACAAGTTAAAGCCCTGATTTATCAGGGCTTTTTCGTTTGTAAAAGGCTGTCGGCCGTCAGCTTTACTCCCATTATGTGAACAGTGCGATCACATATTGAATTATCGAGATAGGCGGAACTACAATCCGACCACAGCATAAAAAGCACACGCGCCGGTCCTCCGAGACGGGCGCGACGAAGAATATCCAGAACAACGGAGACAAGTCATGCAATCGATCGCCTGCCCGCGTTCGCGGGTCGCGTCACGCGCCTCATCTTTCGGATTCGTCATCGCTTCGGCGGGCGCTTGGGCTTGTGCCGCGCGCGCCGTCCAGCTTGCACGCTTCGCATGACGCGCGTCGTGTTCATCGAGGAACGAGCGGCATGACTAAAATCGAACAAACCGAATCCGCGCCGAACGTGCGCGATATGTCGGCCAACGCCATGAACGACGGCGCCGACAAGAAAAGCAACGGCCATCATCGGCGCGATCCGGACGCCTTCGCGCTGCCGAGCGCGCTCGTCGACATCACGCCGCAACAGGCAGGCACGCAAACGCTCTTGCGCGGCCTCGCGATTCTCGAAGCCGCCGCCAACGGCGCGCGCGATCTGCGCTCGTTCGGCGCGGCGCTCGGCACCACGCGCAGCACGACGCATCGGCTCGTGAGTTCGCTCGTGCAGGCGCGTTATCTCCGGCAAGTGCAGGGCGGTTATCTGCTCGGGCCGAAACTGATCGAACTCGGCACCATCGCGCTCGAACAGATGCCGCTCACGGCGGTCGCGCGTCCGCATTTGCAATCGCTCGCGGAACACACGCGCGACACCATTCACCTCGGCGTGCGCGACGGCGACGACGTGCTCTACATCGACAAGATTCCGGGCACGCGCGGGTTGGAAATGCGCTCGCGCGTGGGGCATCGCATGCCGCTGGCATCGACGGGAATCGGCAAGGCAATGATGCTCGACCTCGAAGCCAACGTCTGGAAGAAGCTGCTCGATGCATCGCTGCGCGCGCTCGCCCGCACGAGTTTCAAGCCGGAGAACCGGCCGGACATGGACACGTTTTTGCAGCGCATGACACGCTATTCGCAAGGTGGCTTTACCTTCGATCTCGAAGAGAACGAGGCGTCGATCCGCTGCGTGGCGGCGCCCGTGCGCGATGCGTCGGGTGCGATCGTCGCGGCGCTTTCGGTGGCGAGCACGATTCCCTATATGCCCCACGAACGCATGGAAGAACTGATTCCGGTCGTGCAGCGCGAAGCGCGCGCGATCTCCGAGGAACTCGGCTGGCGCGCGCCGCAAGCCAACCGCAGGATCAAGCGATGAGCGCGCCCGTTCTGATCGCGCTCGACTGGGGCACGACGTCCCTGCGCGCTTATCTGCTCGATGCCGCGGGCGCCGCGCTCGACACGCGCGCTTCGTCGGCGGGAATCATGAAGCTGCCCGCTGGCGGCTTCGATCAGGCTTTCGAGGAAACCTGCGGCGCTTGGCTGAGCGCAAATGCGCAACTACCCGTCATCGCGGCGGGCATGGTCGGCAGCGCGCAGGGTTGGATGGAGGCGCCTTACGTCGAAACGCCCGCCGATGCCGACGCGCTCGTCGCGGGCATCGTCACGGTAAAGGCGGCGCGGGGCGCGACCGTTCATGTCGTGCCGGGCGTGCTCGAACGCGGCACGCTGCCGAACGTGATGCGCGGCGAGGAGACGCAGATTTTCGGCGCGCTCGCGAGCGATGCGTCGCTGAACACGGCGAGTGGCGCGCTCATCGGTCTGCCGGGCACGCATGCCAAGTGGGCATTCGTGCAAGCGGGACGGATCGAACGCTTCTATACGTTCATGACGGGCGAGACCTTCGGCGCATTGCGCGATCACACCATCCTCGGCCGCACGATGGAGCAGGACGCGAAGCCGGACAGCGCGGCGTTTCTGAGAGGCGTCGATACCGCGCGCGATGCCGGTCATGCCGGCCTTCTGGCGACGATCTTCAGCACGCGCACACTCGGACTGACCGGTCAGCTCACGGCGGCCGAGCAGCCGGATTATCTGTCGGGACTTTTGATCGGCCATGAACTGCGCGGCCTGAACGAAGTGCTGGCGCGCGAGAACGCGACGCTCGCGGGCAAGACGTTGCGTCTGATCGGCAACGATGCGCTGTGCGACCGCTATCGCGCGGCTCTCGCGCAATACGGATGCAACGACGCGCAGACGGTGGCGCAAGCGACCGAATCCGGGCTTTATCGAATCGCATTGCAGGCCGGGTTGATCGCCAAGCCCGCGCGCATGTGACACGGAAAGGAGAAACGAATGCAACCGCCCATCAATCTACCCGCGCCTTACGGCATGCACGGCGGCCTCGCGAAAGCGTTCGCCGCGTGTCCGCTGATCGCGATTCTGCGGGGCATCACGCCCGAGGAAGCCGAGGCGCACGGCCGCGCGCTGTATGAAGCGGGCTTTCGCATCATCGAAGTGCCGCTCAATTCGCCGCAGCCGTTCGACAGCATCGCGGCGATTCGCCAGGCGCTGCCCGCCGATGCCATCGTCGGCGCGGGCACGGTGCTGCATGCGAGTTACGTCGACAGCGTGCGCGCGGCAGGCGGCGAACTGATCGTGATGCCGCACAGCGACGCCGATGTCGTGCGCGCGGCGAAAGCGCAGGGGCTCGCCTGCGCGCCGGGCGTGGCAACGCCGAACGAAGCGTTCCTCGCGCTCAAGAACGGCGCGGACGTATTGAAGATGTTCCCCGCCGAACAACTCGGCGCGCATGTCGTGAAGGCGTGGCGCGCGGTGATCGCGAAGGAAGTGCCGCTGGTGCCGGTGGGTGGCGTCGCGCCGGACAACATGGGGCCGTTTCTCAGCGCGGGCGCGAACGGCTTCGGTCTCGGCTCGGCGCTGTACAAGCCGGGGCAGAGCGAAACGGCGACGGCATCGCATGCGAAGGCGTTCATCGACGGACTAGCGGTCGCGCGTTCCACACGGGGCGAGAAGCAATGAACCGCCTCGCCGGCAAGGTCGCGATGATCACGGGCGCCGGGCGCGGCATCGGTGCGGCGATCGCGCTGGCGTTTGCGCGCGAGGGCGCGGCGGTCGCGCTCGCCGAACTCGATATCGAGACGGCGCAAGCGACGGCTGAACGCATCGCGAAGGAAGCGAATTCGACGCGCGTCGTCGCGATCGGCACGGACGTGACCCAAAGCGCATCGGTGAAGGAAGCGGTCGCGCAAACCGAAAGCGCGTTCGGCCCGCTCGACGTGCTCGTGAACAACGCGGGCATCAACGTGTTCTGCGACCCGCTCACGATGACCGACGAAGACTGGCGGCGCTGCTTCGCCGTCGATCTCGACGGCGTCTGGAACGGCTGCCGCGCGGCGCTGCCCGGCATGGTCGAGCGCGGCGCGGGCAGCATCGTGAATATTGCCTCGACGCATTCGTTCAAGATCATCCCCGGCTGCTTTCCGTATCCGGTGGCCAAGCACGGCGTGATCGGACTGACGCGCGCGCTCGGCATCGAGTACGCGCCGAACAACGTGCGCGTGAATGCCATCGCGCCGGGTTATATCGAAACGCAACTGACGCTCGACTGGTGGAACGGCCAGCCCGATCCAAAGGCCGCGCGTCAGGCCACATTGGATTTGCAGCCGATGAAGCGTATCGGCCAGCCGCGAGAAGTGGCGATGACGGCGGTGTTCCTTGCATCCAACGAGGCGCCGTTCATCAACGCGAGTTGCATCACGATCGATGGCGGGCGCTCTGCGCTCTACCACGACTGAAGTCACGAATGACGCACTGGCCGTGGTGCGGCATCACTACAAAAACGCGGCCGCCAACCAACTAAGCGCCCGTGCGCGGGCATGATTCGAGCAAAAAGTCGGGAGACAAAACGATGAAACGCAGACTGTTCCTTACGCTTCTCGCCGCTGCGACGGCCACGAGCGCCACCATGATCGCCGCGCCGGTTGCGCAAGCCGCCGACGACGTCAAGATCGGCTTCCTGGTGAAGCAACCCGAAGAACCGTGGTTCCAGGACGAGTGGAAGTTCGCCGAAATGGCCGCGAAAGCGAAGGGCTTCACCCTCGTGAAGATCGGCGCGCCGTCGGGCGAAAAGGTCATGAGCGCGATCGACAACCTTGCCGCGCAAAAGGCTCAGGGGTTCATCATCTGCACGCCTGACGTCAAGCTCGGACCGGGCATCGTGGCCAAGGCGAAGGCCGACAAGCTCAAGATGATGACGGTGGACGACCGTCTCGTCGACGGTTCCGGCAAGCCGATCGAAGCCGTGCCGCACATGGGCATTTCGGCTTACAACATCGGCAAGCAAGTCGGCGACGGTATTGCGGCCGAGATCAAGAAGCGCGGTTGGGACGTGAAGGAAGTCGGCGCCATCGACGTGACTTACGAACAGCTGCCGACCGCGCATGACCGCACGGCCGGCGCCACCGACGCGCTCGTGGCATCGGGCTTTCCGAAGGCGAACATCATCATGGCGCCGCAAGCGAAGACCGACACCGAAAACGCGTTCAACGCCGCGAACATCGCGCTCACGAAGAACCCGCAGTTCAAGCACTGGGTGGCCTACGCGCTCAACGACGAAGGCGTGCTCGGCGCGGTGCGCGCGGCGGAAGGCCGTGGCTTCAAGGCTGACAACATGATCGGCATCGGCATCGGCGGCTCGGATTCGGCGATCAACGAGTTCAAGAAACCGAACCCGACGGGTTTCTACGGCACGGTCATCATCAGCCCGAAGCGTCACGGCGAGGAAACCTCGGACCTGATGTACGCGTGGATCAAGGACGGCAAGGCGCCGCCGGCACTCACGCTCACGACCGGCATGCTGGCAACGCGTGAAAACGTGGCGTCGGTGCGTCAGCAGATGGGCTTGGCATCGAACTAAGTCATTGGACGAGAGCGGGCCGCGCGTGGCGTGGCTCGCTCGAAGCATAAGGAGGCGATGTGTCAGCGACGCTGCGTTTTGACAATATCGGCAAGGTTTTTCCAGGCGTGCGCGCGCTCGACGGCGTGTCGTTCGACGTCAACGCCGGCGAAGTTCACGGTCTGATGGGCGAGAACGGCGCGGGTAAATCGACCTTGCTCAAGATTCTCGGCGGCGAGTATCAGCCCGATTCGGGGCGCGTGCTCATCGACGAAAAGGAAGTGCATTTCGGAAGCGCCGCGGCTTCGATTGCTTCGGGCATCGCGGTGATCCATCAGGAATTGCAGTACGTGCCGGACTTGACCGTGGCCGAGAACCTGCTGCTCGGCGCGCTGCCGAACCGGCTCGGCTGGGTCAACAAGCGCGAGGCGAAGAAGCACGTGCGCGACCGGCTGACGGCAATGGGCGTCGATCTCGATCCCAACGCCAAGCTGCGCAAGCTCTCGATCGCGCAGCGGCAGATGGTGGAAATCTGCAAGGCGCTGTTGCGCAACGCGCGCGTGATCGCGCTCGACGAACCGACGAGTTCGTTGTCGCATCGCGAGACGGAAGTGCTCTTCAAGCTCGTGCGCGATCTGAAGGCGGACAACCGCGCGCTCATCTATATCTCGCATCGCATGGACGAGATTTACGAACTGTGCAATGCCTGCACCATCTTCCGCGACGGCCGCAAGATCGCGTCGCATCTTTCGCTGAAAGACTTGCCGCGCGACACGCTGGTTCAGGAGATGGTCGGCCGCGAGATCAGCGATATCTATAACTATCGCGCGCGGCCGCTCGGCGACGTGCGCTTCTCGGTCAAGAACCTGCAAGGCGCCGCCCTGAGCGCGCCGGCGAATTTCGAAGTGCGGCGCGGCGAGATCGTCGGTTTCTTCGGGCTGGTGGGCGCGGGGCGCAGCGAATTGATGCACCTCGTCTACGGTGCGGACAAGAAGAAGGAAGGCGCGATCGAACTCGACGGTCAGCCGATCAAGGTGCGCAGCACGGGCGAAGCGATTCGACACGGCATCGTGCTGTGCCCGGAAGATCGCAAGGAAGAGGGCATTGTCGCGATGGCGACGGTCGCGGAGAACATCAACATCTCGTGCCGCAGGCATTATCTGCGCGCGGGTTTGTTCCTCGATCGCAAGAAGGAAGCGCAGACGGCGGATCGCTTCATCCAGCTCTTGAAGATCAAGACGCCGAGCCGCAGACAGCGCATCCGCTTTCTGTCGGGCGGCAATCAGCAGAAAGCCATTCTGTCGCGCTGGCTCGCGGAGCCGGATCTCAAGGTCGTGATCCTCGATGAACCGACGCGCGGTATCGACGTCGGCGCCAAGCACGAGATCTACAACGTGATCTATCAACTGGCGGAGCGCGGCTGCGCCATCGTGATGATTTCTTCGGAACTGCCCGAAGTGCTGGGCGTGTCCGACCGGATCGTCGTGATGCGGCAAGGGCGTATAGCGGGCGAATTGCCGCGCGGGAAGGCGAACGAGCAGTCGGTGTTGAGTCTGGCGCTGCCGCAATCGGACACGGTCGCGGAAGCGGCTTAAAGAGAGAAGACAGGGGAGCACATCATGGAAGCAAGAGAAAACATCGTCGGGCAAGCGGGTGAGGCGGTGGCGAACGCGCTGATTCCGCAGAAAAACGACAAGCAAAAGTGGTATCAGCAACTGACGGAATACAGTCTGATCGTGATCTTCGTGGTGATGTTCGCCACGATGTCGCTGACGGTCGATCACTTCTTTTCGATCGAAAACATGCTCGGACTGGCCTTGTCGATCTCGCAGATCGGCATGGTGGCCTGCACGATGATGTTCTGCCTCGCCTCGCGCGACTTCGACCTTTCGGTCGGCTCGACGATCGCCTTCGCCGGCGTGCTTTGCGCGATGGTGTTGAACGCGACGGGCAATACGTTCATCGCGATCATCGCGGCGGTGGCGGCGGGTTCGGTGATCGGCTTCGTGAACGGCGCGGTGATCGCCTATCTGCGCATCAACGCGCTGATTACCACGCTCGCCACGATGGAAATCGTGCGCGGCCTGGGCTTCATCGTGTCGCACGGTCAGGCGGTGGGCGTGTCGTCGGACACCTTCATCGAACTCGGCGGACTGTCGATGCTGGGGATTTCCCTGCCTATCTGGGTCACGCTTGCATGTTTCATCGTTTTTGGCGTATTGCTCAACCAGACTGTGTACGGCCGCAATACGCTCGCAATTGGCGGCAATCCGGAAGCCTCGCGGCTCGCGGGCATCAACGTGGAGCGCACGCGCGTGTGGATCTTCCTGATCCAGGGCGCGGTCACCGCGCTCGCGGGCGTCATTCTCGCTTCGCGGATCACGTCGGGTCAGCCGAATGCCGCTGAAGGTTTCGAATTGAACGTGATTTCCGCGTGCGTGCTGGGCGGCGTGTCGCTGCTCGGCGGACGCGCGACGATCTCTGGCGTCGTGATCGGCGTGCTCATCATGGGCACGGTCGAAAACGTGATGAACCTTTTGAACATCGACGCGTTCTATCAGTACCTCGTGCGCGGCGCGATCCTGCTGGCCGCCGTGCTGCTCGATCAGCTGAAGAATCGCGGGTCGCGGGACTGAGCCTCCGGTCGTGTCGTTTGCATCGCCGCGAGAGCCATACGGCTTTCGCGAAGCCAAACTCTTGTGAACAAGCCCATGTCAGCCACTGAAAAGAAGCTCGCCGTTTATCCCAGCCTCGCGGGCAAGACCGTGCTCATCACGGGCGGCGCCACCGGTATCGGCGCGTCCTTCGTGGAAAACTTCGCCGGTCAGGGCGCGAAGGTCGCGTTCTTCGATATCGATACGGCCGCGGGCGAAGCGCTCGCCGACCGGCTCGGCGCGTCGCTGCCCGAAGGCCGTTTCAAGCCGCTCTTCCTGCGTATCGATCTGACCGACATCGACGCCTTGCGTAAAGGCATCGTCGATGTGCGCTCGGCGCTCGGGCCCATCAGCGTGCTCGTCAACAACGCGGCGAACGACAAGCGTCATTCGATCGAATCGGTGACGCCCGAATCGTACGATGCCGGCATCGCGGTGAACATTCGCCATCAGTTCTTCGCGGCGCAGGCGGTCATCGAAGACATGAAGCAGCTCGGCGGCGGCTCGATCATCAATCTCGGCTCCATCAGCTGGATGCTCAAGCAAGGCAATTTCCCGGTCTACGTCACGTCGAAGTCGGGCGTGCAGGGCATGACGCGCGGCCTCGCGCGCGATCTCGGCAAGTTCGGCATTCGCGTGAATACGCTCGTGCCGGGCTGGGTGATGACCGAAAAGCAAAAGACGCTTTGGCTAGACGACGCAGGCCGCGAAGCCATCAAGCTCGGCCAGTGCATCGACGCCGAACTGATGCCGGAACATCTCGCGCGCGCGGCGCTGTTCCTGGCGTCGGACGACAGCAGCATGTTGACCGCGCAGGATATCGTCGTCGACGGAGGATGGGCGTGAAAGCGCGCCTTCTCGTCGACAGCCAGTGCGCGCTCGGCGAAGGCGCGACGTGGTGCGCGCGAAGCGGCCGCTTCTACTGGACCGATATCGAAGGCAAGCGTCTGTGGCGTTACGATCCGCGCGATGGCAAAAGCGAATCCTTCGAAATGCCCGAGCGGCTCGCGTGCTTCACGCCGTGCGCCGATGCGGGACGCTTGCTGCTCGGCCTTGCATCGCGGCTCGCGTTCTTCGACCTGACGACGCGCGAGATCGAGACCATCATGCTCGTCGAAGCCGATTTGCCGACGCGTCTGAACGATGGCCGCTGCGACCGCGAAGGGCGCTTCGTGTTCGGCACTAAGCACGACGTGGAGGATGCGCAGGCGGTCGGCGGGTTCTATCGGCTGAATCACGATTTGTCGCTCGAACGGTTGCCGCTTCCCGACTGCGCGATCTCGAACAGCATCGGCTTCAGCCCAGATGGCGCGACGATGTACTACTGCGATTCCCCGACGCGCCAGATTCGCGCGTGCGATTACCCGAGCTTCGCGAACGACCGCGTGTTCGTCGAATTGAGCGATGCGACGGGCGTTCCCGACGGTTCCATCGTCGATGCCGATGGCGGGCTCTGGAACGCGCAATGGGGCGGTTATCGCGTGGTGCGTTATGCACCCGATGGCCGCGAAAGCGCGCGTGTCGATGTGCCGAGCGCGCAACCGAGTTGCGTCGCGTTCGGCGGCGCGGACTTCGCATCGATGTATGTGACGAGCGCGCGCGTCGGACTGAACGAGCGTGCCTTGCAGACCGATCCGCATGCAGGCGGCGTGTTCATCGCCACACCGGGCGTGCGCGGAATCGAAGAAGCGGTATTTCAGGGCAAGCCATGAAACCAAGGCGCCGCGCTCTGCGTTCAAGCGCGCCCAAGCCCGGCCACGCCGGGCCGTTTCGCCTCTCGCTGGAGTACGAGCCATGACTGCTGCGCGCACAGAAACAGGATCGAACGCGGTATCCGCATCCACGGCGCAGGCGAACGCCCGCCGTTCTCGTCTCGCCGCCGCCAAGGAGCCGCCGATACGCCCCGGCCCGGGCACCGCGGCGGTCGCTATCGGCAGCGCGGGCGTCGCTGGCTGCATCACGCTTGCAAACGCGCATTTGCGGCTCGATGTCGCGCCTTCGCTCGGCGGCGGCATCACCCGATTCGACTGGCGTCATGAAGGCGCGCTCGTGCCGATCTTTCGACCTTGCATCGAACCGGGCCCGGACACCGATCCGAATAAGCTCGCCTGCTATCCGCTGCTGCCGTATTCGAATCGCATCGGCAATGGGCAGTTCGAGTTTTCCGGCCGCGCCATCGACGTGCCGTGCAACCGCGCGGGCGAACCGCTGCCCATTCACGGCGACGGCTGGCTCGGCGCGTGGCAAGTGGAAGACGAAGACGCAGACGCAGCCCATGTGCGCATGACGCTCGACCGGCGCGACGGCAAGCCGTATTCGTATCGCGCAACGCAGACTTATGCCTTGGACGACGCGACGCTCGTCGTGACACTCGACGTTCAGAACACGGGCGATCAGGCGCTGCCGTTCGGTCTCGGGCTGCATCCGTTTCTGATGCGCGAAGCGGATACGGAGTTATCCGCGGCGGCGGGCGGTCTGTGGCTTTGCGGCGACGACTGGCTGCCGGTGCGTCACGTTCCCGCGCCGCCCGCGTGGCAGTTCGGCGTGGCATACCCGATGCCGTCCGAGATGGTGAACAACGCCTTCACCGGCTGGAGCGGACGCACGAGCGTGCTGTGGCCCAGGCGTCGGCTGTCGCTCATCATCGCCGCCGATACCGACTACTACGTGCTCTACGCGCCGCCCGGCGAGAACTTCTTTTGTTTCGAGCCGGTGGATCATCCGATCAACGCGGTGAACCTGCCCGGTGGAGGCGAGGCGCACGGCATGACGGTGCTCGAACCGGGCGAGCGGCTCGCGCGTACGTTTCGCTTCACGGTCGAGCGAACGGGCGATGCGTCGCGGCGGGCCAGTCCACGCACGCGCGCTCGCGCGGGTTCCGGCGCGAAGGCGAAGGCACGCGCAACGCATGCACGCGTGGATGGCTGAACGAAAGCCAGATGACAGACGCCTGAGAGCAAGCGATCAAAGCGGCGGCTTGCCGGACGATTCGGACGAGTAGGGTGGAACGCCGGCACGTTAAAATGCGTGCCATCGACGTTCTTCGAGAAGCCTCCCGCCATGTCCTTCATTCAATCGCTCAACGCCGCGTGGTCGCGCACGCAATCGCTGCTGTGCGTCGGTCTCGATCCCGAGCCGTCGAAGTTCCCGGCCGCGCTCAAGGGCCGTTCGGACGCGATCTTCGAGTTCTGCCGCGATATCGTCGATGCCACCGCGCCTTACGCGTCATCGTTCAAACCGCAGATCGCGTACTTCGCGTCGAATCGCGCGGAAGATCAACTCGAAGCGCTGATCGCGCATATCCACGAGAAGCATCCCGGCATTCCCGTGATCCTGGATGCCAAGCGCGGCGACATCGGCAGCACGGCGGAGCAATATGCGCGCGAGGCGTTCGAGCGCTATCGTGCGGATGCGGTCACGGTCAACCCGTACATGGGTTTCGATTCCATCGAGCCGTATCTCGCGCATAAAGGCAAGGGCGTGATCGTGTTGTGCCGGACCTCGAACGCGGGCGGCTCCGATCTGCAGTTTCTCGATACAGGCGGCAGGCCGCTTTATCACGTGGTCGCGACGCTTGCGGCCGAAAGGTGGAATAAGAACGGTCAGCTCGGACTCGTGGTCGGCGCGACGTTTCCGAGGGAAATCGAAGCGGTGCGTTGTATCGTCGGCGAGATGCCGTTGTTGATTCCAGGTATCGGCGCGCAAGGCGGCGATGTCGAAAGAACCGTGCGCGCGGGCCGCACTGGCAACGGCACGGGCATGCTGATCAATTCGTCGCGCGCGATCATCTACGCGAGCAAGGGCGAGGATTACGCTCAAGCCGCTGCGGACGCGGCGAAGAAAACGCGCGATTCCATCAACGCGTATCGATAAGAACGATGCGCGGCTTCGGCAATGCGACGATGCATAGAAGCCGCGCTGAAACGTGGATCAGCGGGTATCGATGAATTCGCGGCGTTTCAACGCTACGCCAACTCACGACCAATACCGCGAAGTCAGAACGCGATGCGATCGAAGCCACATCGCCGCTTACTTCTCCCTGCGCTCCAGCAACTCCAGCAAGCCCCTCAACGCATGCGCCGCCGCCTGCGTGCGTACTTGTTCGCGGTCGCCCTTGAACAACTGCGTCTCGACAGCCGTATGCAGCCGATTGCTCCACGCAAACGACACCGTTCCCACCGGCTTCGCCTCGCTGCCGCCCCCTGGCCCCGCCACGCCCGTGATCGACACCGCCACCTGCGCGCGGCTGTTGCGCAAGGCGCCTTCGGCCATTGCTTTCGCCACCGGCTCGCTCACCGCGCCATGCTGCTCGATCAACGCAGCCGGCACGCCGATCATCTCGGTCTTCGCGAGGTTCGAATACGTGACGAAGCCGCGCTCGAACCACGCACTGCTGCCGGAAATATCCGTGATCGCCGCCGCGACCATGCCGCCCGTGCACGACTCGGCGGTCGCGAGCGTCAGCCGTTCGTCGCGCAGCTTGTTGCCGACGCGAATCGCGAGTTGGTGAACGACGGTATCGGTTGCCATGACGATGTTCCGAAGGGTTGAAGGTGAGAAGAACGACCGTCAGACGGTCATGCGCCAGAGCGCGATCACGAGCAGCGAGAAGAACGCCGCGACCAGGTCGTCGAACATGATGCCGAAGCCGCCTTTCAAATGGCGGTCGAAATAGCGAATGGGCGGCGGCTTGACCATGTCGAAAAAGCGAAACACGACGAACGCCCACAACTGGCCGGTGAACGTCGCGGGCGTGACGAGCAGCAACACGAGCCAGAACGCAATGATCTCGTCCCACACGACCGCCGACGGGTCCGCGACATTCATCTTCTTCGCGGTGAAGCCGCAGAACCAGCATCCGGCAACAAAGCCGATGACGATCAGCGCGCCCCATTCGGCCACCGTCAGATACTGATTGAACACGACGAACGAAACCCACGCGAAGAGCGTACCGACGGTGCCGGGCATGATCGGCGAAAGCCCGCTGCCGAAACCGAGCGAAAGAATATGCAGCGGATGCGTGAGCATGAAGCGCGCGCTCGGCTTGCGCGGCGCGCCGCGCGCAGTGGGGGGATCGCCCGGGAGCGCCGGGGTCGGGTCAGTCTGCATGAAAGTGGTCGAAGCCTTGCAACGTCAGTGAAAGCGGCGCGCCCGTGTTGTCGCGCCAGTCGATGGCGGGCGTACTCGTCGTGCACGGCGCGCTCATCGCTTCGATTGTACCGATGCGCGTCAACGCCATGCCCACGCGTTCTGCAATGCGAGCCACGGCGTCACGCCGCTCGCGCGGCGCGGTGAAGCAGAGTTCGTAGTCGTCGCCGCCCGCGAGCGCGCATTGGCGGCGCGCGGCTTCGGGCAAGGCGCGAACGGCATCGGAGCACGGCACGGCGTCGGCATCGACGATGGCGCGCACGCTCGAGCGCCTGAGGATATGCATGAGATCGCCGGCCAGGCCATCCGAGATATCGAGCGCCGCGTGCGCCACGCCGCGCAGCGCGAGACCGAGCGCCACGCGCGGCTCGGGGCGTTCGAGCGCCACGTTCCATGCGGACGACGCCGCCGGCCATTCGCCGCGTATTGCGCCGAGTCCCGCGCGGGCATCGCCCAAGGTGCCGGAAACGTAGATGTCGTCGTCGGGCTTCGCGGCATCGCGACGCAATGCCGCGCCATGCGGCACGTCGCCGAAAACGGTGATGCAGATGTTGAGCGGACCGCTCGTGGTGTCGCCACCGATCAGCGCGCAGTCGAAGCGCTGCGCGAGCGCGAAGAGGCCGTCGCTGAATGCGGCGAGCCACGCTTCGTCGGCGCGCGGCAAGGCGAGCGCAAGCGAGAACGCGTGCGGCTTCGCGCCCATCGCGGCGAGATCGGAAAGGTTCACGGCGAGCGCCTTGTGACCGAGCGCGTTCGGATCGACATCGGGAAAGAAGTGACGGCCTTCGACCAGCATGTCCGTGGAAATAGCCAGTTGATGTCCGGCGGGCGGCGCGATCAGCGCGCAATCGTCACCGATGCCAAGCGGCATGGCGGCCGCGTTGTCGTGTCGTGACGATGGCGGGCTCGCGCGGCGGGCGAAGTATCGATCGATCAGTGAAAACTCGGAGAGCATCGTGGGCGTCAAGGCTGATTGTTGCGCTGCAAGATAGAAATGTATTGGACGGCAAAATGCATCGGCGAGCGGTGAACGTACCCGCATCGTGTCTCGAAAAAACCGGCCGATGCGCTGAAAGCCTTACTGCGCTTCAGGATCAGACCTTTTAAAGTCACGGCACTTGTAGCTGAATTGCATGGACTGTGGGCTAAAGCGCTACACGAATGGCGCTACAATGCGTTCGAACTTCCATTCTAATTCCCGCACTGCTAGCCCGCCTTATGACGACTGACGCCAATACCAAGCTTCGCGAAGCCGCGCTCGACTATCACGAGTTTCCGGTCCCCGGAAAGATCGCAATTGCGCCGACCAAGCAGATGATCAACCAGCGCGATCTCGCGCTGGCTTACTCGCCGGGCGTCGCGTTCGCGTGCGAGGCGATCGTCGAAAATCCGCTCAACGCCGCACGCTTCACCGCGCGCAGCAACCTCGTGGGCGTCGTGTCGAACGGCACGGCGGTGCTGGGTCTCGGCAACATCGGTCCGCTCGCTTCCAAGCCGGTGATGGAAGGCAAGGCCGTGCTCTTCAAGAAGTTCGCGGGCATCGACGTGTTCGACATCGAGCTCAACGAAAGCGATCCGCACAAGCTCGTCGAAGTGGTCGCCGCGCTCGAACCGACGTTCGGCGGCATCAATCTGGAAGATATCAAGGCGCCGGATTGCTTCATCGTCGAGCGCGAGTGCCGCAAGCGCATGAAGATTCCCGTCTTCCATGACGATCAGCACGGCACGGCTATCGTGGTCGCGGCAGCCATCACCAACGGCCTGAAGGTGGTCGGCAAGGACATCGCCGAAGTGAAGCTCGTGGCGTCCGGCGCGGGCGCGGCGGCGCTGGCCTGTCTCACCTTGCTCGTCGATCTCGGCATGAAGATAGAGAACATCTTCGTCACGGACTTGGCCGGCGTGGTCTATAAAGGCCGCACCGAACTCATGGACCCGGACAAGGAACGCTTTGCTCGCGAGACCAGCGCGCGCACGCTCGCCGAAGTGATGGAAGGCGCGGACGTGTTCCTCGGCTTGTCGGCAGGCGGCGTGCTCAAGCAGGAAATGGTCAAGGGCATGGCCGCGAAGCCGCTCATTCTCGCGCTTGCCAATCCGACGCCGGAGATCCTGCCGGAACTCGCGCTCGAAGTGCGCCCCGATGCCGTGCTTGCCACCGGCCGCACGGACTACCCGAATCAGGTCAACAACGTTCTGTGCTTTCCGTTCATCTTCCGTGGCGCGCTCGATGCGGGCGCGACCACCATCACGAAGGAAATGGAAATCGCGGCGGTGAACGCAATCGCGGAACTGGCGCGTCAGGAACAAAGCGATATCGTCGCGACCGCGTACGGCATTCAGGACTTGTCGTTCGGCCCCGAGTATCTGATTCCGAAGCCTTTCGATCCGCGTCTCATCGTGAAGATTGCGCCAGCGGTGGCCAAGGCCGCGATGGACAGCGGCGTGGCGACGCGTCCTATCGAGGACATGGACGCCTACGAACAGCACTTGCAGCAGTTCGTCTACCACAGCGGCACGACCATGAAGCCCGTGTTCCAGCTCGCGCGCAGCGTGGAGCCGGAGAAGAAGCGCATCGTGTTCGCGGAAGGCGAGGAAGAGCGCGTGCTGCGCGCCGTGCAGATCGCCGTCGACGAAAAAATCGCCAAGCCGATTCTCATCGGCCGGCCGGCGGTCATCAGACAGCGCATCACGAAGTTCGGTCTGCGTCTCACGCCGGATGTCGACTTCACGATGGTCGACACCGATCACGACGAGCGCTACCGCGACTTCTGGCAGACGTACTACAAGATGATGGCGCGCAAGGGTATCAGCGAGCAGATGGCCAAGCTCGAGATGCGCCGCCGCACCACGCTCATCGGCGCGATGCTGGTGGAAAAGGGCGAAGCCGACGGCATGATCTGCGGTACGGTAAGCACGACGCATCGGCATTTGCACTTCATCGATCAGGTGATCGGCAAGAAGGAAGGCGCGAAGGTCTACGCGGCCATGAACGGCCTCGTGTTGCCGGGCCGCCAGATTTTCCTGGCCGACACGCACGTCAACGTCGACCCGACGCCCGAGCAGCTCGCGGAAATCACCATCATGGCGGCGGAAGAGGTGAAGCGTTTCGGCATCGTGCCGAAGATCGCGCTGCTGTCGCATTCAAACTTCGGCACGAGCAACGCGCCGACCGCGCAGAAGATGCGCGAGGTGCTGGCTATCCTCAAGCAACGCGCGCCCGATCTCGACGTCGATGGCGAAATGCACGGCGACGTCGCGCTCGACTCACGTCTGCGCAAGGAAGTGCTGCCGGAATCGACGCTCGAAGGCGACGCCAATTTGCTGATCCTGCCTAACATCGACGCCGCGAACATTTCGTACAACCTGCTGAAGACGGCGGCGGGCAACAACATTGCCATCGGTCCGATGCTCCTCGGCGCGGCAAAACCGGTGCATGTGCTGACGGCATCGGCGACGGTGCGGCGTATCGTCAACATGACGGCGCTGCTCGTGGCGGACGCGACGGCTGCACGGTAAACGAATGAACTGAGCGTCTGCTGTACGACGACGTGCCAATTGAACGCGGCGGAATTTTCCGCCGCGTTTTTTTTGGCAGCAAAAAACGCGGGCGAAAAAAAAGCGTGCCGTGGGTCGTTGGCACGCTTCGAGGCAAGAGCAAAGGGGATTCACTCGCCCTCCAAGGGTCAAAAACAGAGCCTCGGCGGAGCGCCTGCCGTGAAGCCGACAAGTGAGGCGACTCGTCATATGGCTTCGCGGCTCTGCGGGACAAATTATTATCTCGTTCAGGATAAAAATCTCTCAGATTTGGGCTAAATATTGACTTGATTTTTTGCCAATCTCCATGCTTTTTGGCAATTTTAAGGAAGAATTGCCGATTTCTCGCGGAACGTTGCTTCCCCTTGTCATTAGCGATACCCTTGCATCTTTCATGGTCGTCGAATTCTGATAACGCGGGGACAACCGTTTCGTGATGCGTGCATGGGTTTCAACCATCGTCGCCTTGAGTCTCATTCTTGGCGGGTGTGGCAAGGACGAATCCCGTGGCGGCGCACCAGATGCGGCATCCGCGGGTCCCGCTGCCATTCAGGCAAGCGAGGCGCCGGGAACGCCCGCCGAATCGGCAGGGTCTCTTGGTCGGGGACCGGTGCGGGAACCCACGCAACGGTCTGCCGAATCCGGCCGGCCTAAGCGTGACGGGCTCGCCACCATCGGCATTGCGCAGTTGCCGAAGCAGGCAGTGGCTACATTGCGGCTGATCGAAGCGGGCGGCCCTTTCCCTTATCCAAAGGACGGAGTCGTGTTCGGCAATCGCGAGCGTGTGCTGCCGCGGCATCCGCGTGGTTATTACCACGAGTACACGGTGCCCACGCCGCGTTCGCGTGACCGGGGCGCCCGGCGAATCGTGTGTGGCGGGTCGAAGCGGCAGACCGGCGACTGCTACTACACGGAAGACCATTACGCCAGTTTCAAACGCATTGCGGACTAACTAGGGATTAACGGCATGAGCGACAACATCTACGCGCACGACAACGGCGTCGCGAGTGATCTTTTCGCAACCGGCGATGGCAACCTGTTCCAGCGAGTATTGCGGCTACGCATGACAGAACACGACAACAGACCCGATGACGAGCCGAATCCGGTGCAGGCGCATCCTCAGGAACCGGCGGAGGAATCCGAGTCTCTTTTCGCGACGGTGCGGCCGAATATCGTGCAATCCATCCGCGCGTTCCGTGTTCAGGAACTCGCCGACGAAGCGAATCGACTCGAACAGCATTTTCTTTACGCGTATCTCGGGCAGGCGCAGAGCAAGCAGGAAATCCTGGAGACCATTGCAACGTCGTTCCTGTTTCCCAAGCACTTCGGCAAGAACTACGACGCGCTGTACGACTCGCTGACCGATCTCGTCCACAAGGCGGGCTCGCAACCGGGCTTCGTGATCGTGCTGGAGCAATTGCCGATTGCGCAGAAATTCGACAAGGAAGGGCGCGAGACGCTGCTCGACGTGTTCCGCGACGCGGCCGAGTTCTGGGCCGAACGGCGCGTGGCGTTCCGCGTGTTCTATTCGTTCGTGTGACGCGCTGAAGCGAGCGCTGCTCGCGCGACGTTTGAAATGAATCAGCCCGATGGGTCTTGCTCATCGGGCTGATTTTGTTTTGCGGGCTGTCGTCCCGTTCACCAGCCGCCCCAACGCGCGGCGAGCGCGGCCAGCACCGCGATTCCCGCCGTCTCCGTGCGCAACACGCGCGGTCCGAGACCGAGCGCGGAGAAACCCGCCGCCACAATCTCACTTTCTTCCAATGGCGAAAATCCCGCCTCCGGTCCAATCAGCAAAGTCACCGGTTCGCGCGGCGCTTTTGCGGGCAGCGTCGCGAACGTGAGTTCCGCGCGCGGCGAAAGCAGCAAGCGCAGCTCACCATCGGAGGCGGGCGGCAAGTCGGCGAGCCAGGCGTCGAGATCGCGCGGCGGCGCGACGTGCGGTACGCGATTGCGTCCGCATTGCTCGCAGGCGGCGCGCACGAGCGCTTGCCAGTGCGCCTGACGCTTGAGCGCGCGCTCGCCCGCAAGCCGCACGACGCCGCGCTCGGTGGTCAGCGGCACGATATCCGCGACGCCCAGCTCCACCGTCTTCTCGATCAGCCAGTCCATCTTGTCGCCGCCCGCGACGCCTTGCGCGAGTATCACGCGATACGGCGGCTCCGCGTCACGTTCGTCGTGTTCGTCGATCCGCGCGCTGGCCGCGCGTTTCGCGATCTCGGTCAGCTCCGCGCGATACTCGCCGCCTTCGCCATCGAAGAGCGTGATGACATCGCCGGTCTGGAGGCGCAGGACGTGCACGTGGCGCACGACATCGTCGGGGAGGGGCAAGGTTTGGCCCACCGCGAGCGGGCCGTCAACGTAAAAGCGTGGCATAGGTAACGATCGCGGATGCAGAACCCGCGGATAGTGAAGTTGCCTTGAGGGAATGAAACAGCGCTTAGTTCAGATGCCGCGCAATCGCCCAGCGATAGCCATCCGGATCTTCGATCTGCGCAAAGCGGTCGCCCCAGAACTGATCCTGTGGCTCGATGAGCGCTTTTGCGCCCACGGCGATGGCCTGCGCGAAGGTGGCATCCACGTCGTCCACATAAAGATAGAACGACTGCGGCGCCATGATGCCGGAGCTCTTCGGCGTGCGCGCCTGCGAGCCGTAAGCGCCCTCCGGCGCGAACATCACGATCAACTGGCCGCGATACGTCATCTCGACGTGGATGATGCTGCCATCGTCGTTCACGCTGTCGCGCACCGCGAAGCCGAGCGCCTTCTCGTAGAACCCGATGCTCACGCGCGCATCGCGCACGGTGAGATAGGGCGTCAACCAGGGCACGTCGGCCGGGCGTGGGTCTGTCATCGAAAGCACTCCTTCAAGCCTTGCTGCACGAATACGGTGAGGGACATTCTGCCACGAAGCCCGGCATGCCATCCGGAGGCGCCGGCGCTCGAAGCGAAGCAGCCGCTGCACGGAACGTGCCCGCCGCGATGGTCAGCGATGCGCGTCGAACGGCGATGCTTTGGCGCTTGCTCGCGGCCTGTCAATCGGACCGGTCTGTTAGAATGACGGCCTCCCGATCCTCGTCGTTTCTCGTCGTTCCGGTCCTGAAAACGTTGTGTGCCGCGGGTCCGGCGCGTAGCAGAATCACTGCGGATTATTTCAGGACCAGCCGGAAGCTCCCGAGCTTTCCAAGCACTCGACACGACATGACGACCCAGCCCTCCAGTCAGACCGCCCTCATGGCCAACGCGATCCGCGCGCTTGCCATGGATGCCGTTCAACAAGCCAACTCCGGTCACCCCGGCATGCCCATGGGCATGGCCGAAATCGGCGTCGCGCTGTGGTCGCGCCATCTGAAGCACAACCCCACGAATCCGCACTGGTTCGACCGCGACCGTTTCGTTTTGTCGAATGGTCACGGCTCCATGCTGCTGTATTCGCTGCTGCACCTGACCGGCTACGACCTGCCGATCGGTGAACTGAAGAACTTCCGCCAACTGCATTCGAAGACGCCGGGTCATCCGGAAGTGGGCATGACGCCGGGCGTCGAGACCACCACCGGGCCGCTCGGTCAGGGCGTCGGCAACGCGGTCGGCATGGCGCTCGCCGAAGCGTTGCTCGCGGCCGAGTTCAACAAGGCCGACGCGAAGATCGTCGATCACCATACGTATGTTTTCCTCGGCGACGGTTGCCTGATGGAAGGCATCTCGCACGAAGCCGCATCGCTCGCGGGCACGCTCAAGCTGAACAAGCTGATCGCGCTGTACGACGACAACGGCATCTCCATCGACGGTCACGTCGAACACTGGTTCCACGACGACACCCCGAAGCGTTTCGAAGCCTACGGCTGGAACGTGATCCGCGCGGTAGACGGCCATGACGTCGAAGCGGTCGATGCCGCCATCGCCACGGCGAAGAACTCGGACAAGCCCACGCTGATCTGCTGCCGCACGGTCATCGGCAAGGGTGCGCCGACGAAGGCGGGCGGTCACGACGCGCACGGCGCGCCGCTCGGCGACAAGGAAATCGCCGCGACGCGCGCGGGCCTCGGCTGGAATTACGAGCCGTTCGTGATTCCGCAGGAAGTCTATGCGGCGTGGGACGCGAAGGAACAAGGTACGCACGCCGAAGCCGAGTGGAACAAGGCGTTCGAGGCCTACCGCGCGAAGTACGGCAGCGAAGCGGTCGAATTCACGCGCCGCATGAAGGGCGAATTGCCGGCTGACTGGAAGGCGAGCGCGGCGAAGATCATCGAAGATGCGAACCAGCGCGCCGAAACGGTCGCTTCGCGCAAGGCATCGCAACAGACCATCGAAGGTCTGGCCGCTGCGTTGCCGGAACTGCTGGGCGGTTCCGCGGATCTCACTGGATCGAACCTCACGAACTGGAAAGCGTCGAAGCCCGTACGCGCTGCCGGCGACGCAGAAAACGCGAACCCCGGTCACGCGGGCATTCAGTGGGGCAACCACATCAATTACGGTGTGCGCGAATTCGGCATGAGCACGGCCATCAACGGTCTTGCGCTGCATGGCGGCTTCCGCCCGTTCGGCGGCACGTTTCTGACGTTTTCGGATTACAGCCGCAACGCGCTGCGCGTCGCGGCGCTGATGAAGTCGCGCTCCATCTTCGTGTTCACGCACGACTCCATCGGTCTCGGCGAAGATGGCCCGACGCATCAGTCGATCGAACACGTGTCGAGCCTGCGTCTGATTCCGCAACTGCAGACGTGGCGCCCGGCCGACACCGTGGAAACGGCGGTGGCCTGGACGCATGCAATCGAACATCAAGGTCCGTCCACGTTGATCTTCAGCCGGCAGAATCTGCAATTCTCGCCGCGCAACGACGTGCAGATCGCGAACATCGCGAAGGGCGGCTACGTGCTGCGCGACTGGAACGACGACATTCCGGCGCGCAAGATCATCCTCATCGCGACCGGCTCGGAAGTGCAGCTCGCGATGCAGGCGGTCGAGGCACTGGCGAAGGACGGCATCGGCGCGCGCGTCGTCTCGATGCCCTGCACCAACGTGTTCGACAAGCAAGACGCCGAATACCGCGAGCGCGTGCTGCCCAAGGGCGTGGCGCGCGTGGCGATCGAGGCGGGCGTGACGGATTTCTGGCGCAAGTACGTGGGCCTCGAAGGCGGCGTGGTCGGCATCGACACGTTCGGCGAATCCGCACCGGCGGGCGAGCTGTTCAAGCATTTCGGCTTCACGGTGGAACATGTCGTCGAGACGGCGAAGTCCGTGCTCGCGGCCTGAACCCGGCAGTCAACGGTTTTTTTAGCCATCAGGAGATTGACCATGACGATTCGCGTTGCAATCAACGGCTACGGCCGGATCGGCCGCAATACGCTGCGAGCTTTCTACGAAAACGGCAAGAAACACGACATCGAGATCGTCGCCATCAACGATCTCGGCGATGCCAAGACGAACGCGCATTTGACGCAGTACGACACGGCGCACGGCAAGTTCCCGGGCGAAGTGTCGGTGGACGGCGATTACCTCGTCGTCAACGGCGACAAGATTCGCGTGCTGGCCAACCGCAACCCGGCCGAACTGCCGTGGGGCGAGTTGAACGTCGACGTCGTGCTGGAATGCACGGGCTTTTTCACGACGAAGGAAAAAGCGAGCGCGCACATCAAGGGTGGCGCGAAGAAGGTCATCATCTCGGCGCCGGGCGGCAAGGACGTGGACGCGACCATCGTGTATGGCGTGAACCACCACGTGCTGAAGGCATCCGACACGGTCATCTCGAACGCGTCGTGCACGACGAACTGTCTCGCACCGCTCGTCAAGCCGCTGAACGACAAGATCGGTCTCGTGAACGGTCTGATGACCACCATCCACGCTTACACGAACGATCAGGTTTTGACCGACGTGTATCACGAAGACCTGCGTCGCGCGCGCTCGGCCACGCATAGCCAGATCCCGACGAAGACGGGCGCGGCTTCGGCGGTCGGTCTCGTGCTGCCGGAACTGAACGGCAAGCTGGACGGCTATGCCATTCGCGTGCCGACCATCAACGTGTCGGTGGTCGATCTGTCTTTCATCGCCGCTCGCGATACGACGGTCGAGGAAGTCAACAAGATCATGAAGGAAGCAGCGGAAGGTTCGCTCAAGGGCATTCTCGGCTACAACGAGGCGCCGCTCGTGTCGATCGACTTCAATCACAACCCGGCTTCGTCGACTTTCGATGCAACGCTCACGAAGGTGTCGGGCCGTCTCGTGAAGGTGTCGAGCTGGTACGACAACGAGTGGGGCTTCTCGAACCGCATGCTGGACACAGCTGTAGCGCTCGCGAACGCGAAGTAAGCTTGGTGCACTGACCGACGTAAAAAAGCCGCTCTTCGGAGCGGCTTTTCTTTTCCCGCGCGGGTTCCGGCTTACGCGAAATTTCTGCCGGCAATGCGACACGACGTAAGCCGCAGCCGCCGCAGCCGCGTTCGCCGATGCCGTGCCCCTGAGATCGATTCGACAGCGCATCGCTGGAAATGCCGGACCTACGCTCGGTGTGGCACCGGAAAATGCACGCCCGCGCGTTGCGCCGCGTTGACGATGTGCCGCTCTATTGCAATGCCGGCTTTCTCGCCGTCACGCGCCTTGAGTGCTTCGACGATCACCATGTGTTCGTTATAAGTCGAAAGCACGAGCTCGCGCCGATAGAACGGCAAGCGCTGGCTCTCTTTCATGATGTCGGCGCTGCCACGCAAGATGGACTCGATGGCCGCATTGCCCGCGAGACTCACGATACGCATATGGAATGCGAAGTCGAGTTGCGCGGCTTCCTCGAGTTCCGCCGCCATGAGCGCGCCTTGCAGCGCGTTCAGATTGTCATCGAGCCAGTCGATGTCGGCGTCGCCGATGGAATGCGCCGCCAGCCGCGCGACGAATCCTTCGAGCGCGAAGCGCATCTGATACGTATCGGGCAACGACGCCTGATCGGCAAACCGCCAGCCATGCGCGCTCGACGCCTGCGCGCTGCTCACATACACACCCTTGCCGGGACGGATGTGCAGCATGCCGAGCGCTTCGAGCGTGGTCAGCGCCTCGCGCAACGAAGCACGGCTGATCGCCAGTTCCTCCGATAGTTGCCGCTGCGCGGGAAGCAAACTGCCCACGGGATACATGCTCGACTCGATACGCTCGCGGATGGTCGCGATGGCGGCATCGGTCACGGTATGCGGAACGTTTTTCATAGGAAGAATTGGGGAATGGCCGGTCTGACCGCCATTGTATGCGCGCCTTTCGTACGCGTGTGCTCCGGTTCGAATCAAGCGATTCCATGCCAGAAGGCAACAGGGTAAACCGTTAGCACGCGTTGCTTGACGCGGTTATATCGGCTTTCTAATATGCCTCATCACATCACTGGTCCGACCAGTCGGAACAGTTGCCTGGAAATGAAACCCTTCAACGACAAGGAGAAGGTCGTGTCGAGATTCCTGAATTCGCTGTTCGGCAGGGTGATGATCGCGCTGGTCATCGGTATCGTGGTCGGCGCGCTTTTTCCCCACTTCGGCCAGTCGCTGCGGCCGCTGGGCGATGGCTTTCTCAAGCTCATCAAGATGGTGATCGGGCCAATCGTGTTTTGCGTCGTCGTCAGCGGCATGGCGAGCGCGGGCGATCTGAAGAAGGTCGGGCGCGTCGGTCTGAAAGCGGTGGTCTACTTCGAGATCATGACTACGCTGGCGCTCGTGATCGGCGCGATCCTCGCGTGGGTGACGCGTCCGGGCGTCGGCATGAATATCGACCTGCATACGCTCGACGCGTCGTCGCTCACGACCTATACGGAACACGCGAAGAGCCTCAAGGACACGGCGGGTTTTCTGCTGAAGATCATTCCCGATACCGCCATCGACGCCTTCGCCAAGGGCGACATCCTGCAAGTGCTGGTGTTTTCCGTGCTATTTGGCTCGGCGCTCTCGTTGCTCGGCGACAAGGCGAAGCGCGTGACCGGTCTGATCGACGAACTCTCGCACGTGTTCTTTCGCATCATGGCGTTCATCATCAAGCTGGCGCCGCTCGGCGTGCTCGGCGCGATTGCGTTCACGACCGGGCAGTACGGCGTCGAATCGTTGAAGCAACTCGGCCTGCTCGTGGCCGTGTTCTATGCAAGCTGCTTCCTCTTCGTGTTCGTCGTGCTCGCAGTGGTGATGCGCCTCGCGGGCTTCTCCATCTTCAAGCTCGTGCGCTATCTGCGCGAAGAATTGTCGATCGTGCTCGGCACTGCATCGTCCGATGCCGTACTGCCGCAGATCATGCGCAAGCTCGAATGGATGGGCATCAAGGACTCGACCGTCGGCCTCGTGATTCCGACCGGCTATTCGTTCAATCTCGACGGCTTCTCGATCTACCTCACGCTCGCGGTGATCTTCATAGCGCAGGCGACCAACACGCCGCTTTCGCTGCATGACCTGATCGTCGTGGTGCTCGTGTCGCTCGTGACCTCGAAAGGCGCGCACGGCATTCCCGGCTCGGCCATCGTGATCCTTGCGGCCACGCTGTCGGCCATTCCCGCGATTCCCGTGCTCGGTCTCGTGCTGATTCTGCCGGTCGACTGGTTCGTCGGCATTGCGCGGGCGGTGACGAATCTCATCGGCAATTGCGTGGCGACCGTGGTCGTGGCCGTGTGGGAGAACGACATCGACCGGGCGCGCGCCAGGCGTGTGCTCGACCAGGACGCGGATTATCGCTTCGTGCCGGCCGCGCCCGAAACCTCGCATGGGCATGAGAACGCGCACGCGATCTGATGCCGAAGCTGCGCTCGATCTTCAAATAAAAGGACATACGAATGGCAAACCCGATTCTCGATCCCGATGCGCCCGCCTTCACGCGCCGCTATATGAACCTCGCGGACCCGCGTCTTGGCGCGCAGGCGCTCTTCGCCACGGACGAATTCTTCGCGCCGAAGGAACGCATGCTGGAGCCGCAGCCGGCGGTGTTCATTCCCGGCAAATACGACCAACACGGCAAGTGGATGGACGGCTGGGAAACGCGCCGCAAGCGCACGACGGGCTATGACTTCTGCGTCGTCAAGCTCGCGCGCGCGGGCACGATTCACGGCATCGATATCGATACGAGTCACTTCACCGGCAACTTTCCGCCGGCCGCGTCGGTCGAGGCGTGCTACAGCCCGAACGCCGATCCAGCGAGCGCGCCCGAAGACGGCGACTGGCGCGAGATCGTGCCGGCGACGACCTTGCAGGGCAATCGTCATCACTATGTCGAGATCGCCGATACGCGCGCTTACACGCACTTGCGCGTGAACATTTACCCCGATGGCGGGATCGCGCGGCTACGTGTGTATGGTCAGCCGAAGACGGATTTTTCGCGCATCGAGCGCGGCACGCTGCTGGACCTCGCGGCTGTCGAGAACGGCGCGTATCTGGTCGCGGCGAACAATCAGCACTTCGGGCCAGCATCGCAAATGCTGATGCCGGGACGCGGCGTGAATATGGGCGATGGCTGGGAAACGCGTCGCCGTCGCGAGCCTGGCAACGACTGGGCGATCGTGGCGCTGGCCGCGCCCGGCGTGATCCGCGCGATCGAAGTCGATACCGCGCATTTCAAAGGCAATTTCCCGGATCGCTGCTCGCTGCAGGCGGCGCGCGTCGAGGGCGGCACGGATGAATCGCTCGTGACGCAAGCCATGTTCTGGCCTGTGCTGCTCGACGAGCAAAAACTCGCTATGGACAACGTGCATCGCTTCGAGAAGGAGCTCGCGAAGCTCGGGCCCGTGACGCACGTGCGCTTCAATATTTTTCCGGATGGCGGCGTGTCGCGGCTGCGCGTCTTCGGCGAAATTCAATGAAGACGCCGATGCTTGTCTTGCTCGCGCGCCGAGCGTTCGCGTTCATCGATCAAGGTGCGTGAACCTAATTGCGAATCGTGCGCATACGCATCTCGCAAATCGTACAGGCGAAATGAAACCGCCGTCCATCGTTGCCGATGGGCGGCGGTTTTGCCTGTTGCGCGCCGGACACCCGGCGCATCCGCTCAATGCTTGCGGTGCGGGCAGTTTTCTTTCGTGCAGGCGCCGTACAAAGCCAGCGCATGCTCGTGGAGCTTGAAGCCGCGCTCTTTCGCGATGGACTGCTGACGGCGTTCGATCTCGGCGTCGAAGAACTCTTCCACGCGGCCGCAGTCGATGCACACGAGGTGATCGTGATGCGAACCTTCGTTGAGTTCGAAGACGGCCTTGCCCGATTCGAAATTGCTTCGCGACAAAAGTCCGGCTTGCTCGAACTGCGTGAGCACGCGATAAACCGTGGCGAGACCGATATCCAGCTCTTCGGTGAGCAGGTTTCGATACACGTCTTCAGCGGTCAGATGGCGCACCGGACTGTGCTGGAAGATTTCGAGAATCTTGAGGCGGGGCAGGGTCGCCTTGAGCCCGATATTTTTGAGATCGGCGGGATTGGTCATGGCTAGGCATCCCTAGAGTACAATTTGAGGTTCTCATAGTAATGCGTTTTGACCGTTCCCGACATCATGAACAGAAATGACACGGATCGGTCCGCATGAGCACGTGACTGTCGCGTATTGGCTCACGTATTGGCTTGGATTGGCTTGGATTGGCGCGGCCTTCGAAAACGCCTCGCGCGAAAGGTTGAAATGTTCTCAAAAATTTTATCGAATTGCAGGGAGAGCCGTCGCATGCGGGGAACCATGATCGCTGCAACCGTGGCCGCATTGCTGGCCGGTTGCTCGACTTACGACAGCATCACGCAGAAGATCGCGCAGAGCATCACGCCGTATCGGATCACGGTCGTGCAAGGCAATTTCGTTTCGCAGGAAGCAGCAAGCCAGATGCAGGTCGGCATGTCGCGCGATCAGGTCAAGCAAATTCTCGGCACGCCGCTTCTCACCGACATGTTCCACGCGGATCGCTGGGACTACGTCTTCTACTTCAAGCGCGGTTCCACGTCGGTCGTGCAGCAGCGCGACTTCGTCGTGAACTTCGCGAGCGAGCGCGTGGTGAGCTGGTCGGGCGGCGAGAATCTGCCTTCGAACCTCGAACTGCTCGCGGAAATCGACGGCGACAAAGGCGTGAAGGTCGCGAAGGCCGCGGTGCCTCCCGCTTCCGCGCCGGTTGCGGCATCCACCGTGGCCGTGACCGCTCCGGCGGGCGAGCCTTCCACGCAGCCAAACGCAGCGGCGGCTTTTTCGGGCGACGCGAACCAGCAAGCGGCGCAGGCCGCGAATCGCGCGACCGCTCAGGTGGATACGCCAACGGGCCGTCAGCGCTCTTCGGCCTACAGCAGCGCGCCGCAAAGCGCGGGCGGTGCGCCGGGTTCGGCGGGCGCGGGCGGCAGCAACTCGCAAATCCAGTTGCAGCGCAAGCCGCAGCAAATCAACATTCCGGATAGCAGCGCGGTAGGCCCGGCGAGCACGTCGCCCACGCCTTCCAACGCCGGTAGTCAGACGCAGTTCTCCATGCCGCAGTAACGCGGCGCCGACGGGAACCGGCGCGCTCCTCGCGCGGTTCCCGTTGCTTCCAATCTGCATCATCCAGCGCGTGACCGTTGCGCGCTTCGACACGAGACAGCCATGAAGATCGCCATCGCCGGGGCATCGGGCCGCATGGGCCGGATGTTGATCGAAATCGTTCTCAACGATTCCGACGCGGAACTCGTCGGCGCCCTCGACCGGCCCGGCGTGCCGCAGCTCGGCCAGGACGCGGGCGCGTTTCTCGGCAAGACCACGGGCGTCCTGCTCACCGACGACATCGAACGCGTGTTCGCCGCCGCCGATTATCTGATCGACTTCACGCGCCCCGAGGGCACGCTCGCGCATCTCGAAGCCGCGCTGCGTCACAACGTGAAAATGGTGATCGGCACGACCGGTTTCTCCGATGAACAGAAGGCGCAATTGCGAGCCGCGGGCGCGAAGATCGGCGTCGTGTTCGCGCCGAACATGAGCGTTGGCGTGAACGTCACGCTCAAGCTGCTCGAATTCGCGGCGAAGCACTTCGCGGAAGGCTACGACATCGAAGTGATCGAGGCGCATCACCGGCACAAGGTGGATGCGCCTTCTGGCACCGCGCTCGCCATGGGCGAGGCAGTGGCCAAGGCGCTCGGCCGCGACCTCAAGGACTGCGCCGTCTACGCGCGCGAAGGCGTGACCGGCGAACGCGACCCATCGACCATCGGTTTCGCGACCATTCGCGGCGGCGATATCGTCGGGGATCACACGGTCATGTTCGCGGGCATCGGCGAGCGCGTCGAGATCACGCATAAATCGGCGAGCCGTCTGTCTTACGCGCAGGGCGCGCTGCGCGCGGTGAGGTTTCTCGCGAGCCACGACAAAGGCTTTTTCGACATGCAGGACGTCCTCGGGCTGCGCTGAGATTCATGGCGGCCACAGGCGTCATTCATTATCTTCAAAGCGGCGATGCGGTCACGCATGCGATTGCGGGCGTGCTTCTCGCCATGTCGTTCGCGAGCTGGTGTTTTCTGCTGGTAAAGGCGTGGGTGCTCACGCGCGCGAAGCGTCAGGGGCCGCGCGGGGTGCAGCGGTTCTGGCAGGCGGCGACGCTCAAGGACGGCATCGGCGCCTTGCGTGCAGTCGATCGCGAGCGCGTATATCTGCCGCTCGCCGAGGCTGCGTGGCGTGCGTCGGAAGCCGAGATGCCGGGCGCGTTGCTCGCGCGCGTGGAACGCAGCGAACGCGTGCTGCGCGCGTTGCGGCAAGCGTTGCTGAATTCACAGCGGCGGCTGGAGTTCGGGCAGGTTCTGCTGGCGTCGGTGGGCAGCACGGCGCCGTTCGTCGGGCTGCTCGGGACCGTGTGGGGCATTTATCACGCGCTGACCAGCATTGCGGCGAGCGGACAGGCAATGATCGAAACCGTCGCCGGTCCGGTTGGCGAGGCGCTTATCATGACGGCCTTCGGGCTCGTCGTGGCCATTCCGGCGGTGCTCGCCTACAACGTGCTCGGGCGCTACGTGCGGCAGATTTCCGAGGAACTCGACGGCTTCGCGCACGATCTGCACACGTTCGTGTGCGGTGAAGGCAAGTAGGGGAGCGCGAGGCGATGGCGTTCGGCGGACTCGACAAAAAGCCCAATAACGCGCCAATGGCGGACATCAACATGACGCCGCTCATCGACGTCATGCTCGTTCTGCTCGTCATCTTTATCATCACCGCGCCGCTTTTCACGCATGCGATCCGGCTCGATCTGCCGAAAGTCGCGTCGCAGCCGGCGCGCGAGACGCCGCAGACCATCACGCTTTCCATCGACGATGCGGGCAAGCTCTACTGGAACGACGCGCCCATCAGCATGAACGACATGCGCGCGCGTTTCGCGGATGCCGCCAAGGCCGCGCAAAAGCCCGAAGTGCATTTGCGGGCGTCGAGCGCGACGCGCTACGAGGTCATCGCGCAGGTGATGGGCGCGGCGCAGCAGGCGGGGTTGGAGCGGATCGGGTTCGTTACGCAGCCGGTCGGGCAACCGGCGCGGTAGGCGCGTCCTTTATGTTTTGCGGCGGTTGGCAGCGCCGGGCGGGATGCAACTTCAGCGTGCCGGTCAAATGTATTTTCCCGCTTCGTACACTTGAGCTTTGCAGCGACGGGAGACGCGAAGCGCGGCACAATCCCAATGCGCTCCTCGATCAAGCTTGCATTGCGCGTATGTCGCTCGATCGGCTTACTTGGCGGCGTTTGACTTCTCACCGGCGGGCGCTCGAAGCTTTGCATCGGCACCAAGCACCGCGCCGCCTCCGCCAGAAAGCCCCGCACACGCATCTCGAAGCCTGCCGCCATCGCCTGAGCAAGTTGACACGACGGTATAATCGCCCTTTGCCCGTGCTTTGCGTTGCTCGTCAGCAGCAGGACGAAACACCGGGCGCAGCGCCAATCCAGACCGACACGCCGCAAAGCGCGTCCGAGGTCCGTTCCCAGCATTTGCGTAAAGCCACCACACCATGCACGATAAATACGTACCCGCCGACGTCGAATCCGCCGCGCAGAGCAACTGGCGCGCGAACGACGTCTACCGGACGACCGAGACGTCGGCCAAGCCCAAGTTCTATTGCGTCTCGATGCTGCCGTATCCGTCGGGCAAGCTGCACATGGGGCACGTGCGCAACTACACCATCAACGACGTGATGTACCGTTATCTGCGCATGAACGGTCACAACACGCTCATGCCGATGGGCTGGGACGCGTTCGGCATGCCCGCCGAAAACGCGGCCATGGCGAACAACGTGCCGCCGGCAAAGTGGACCTACGAAAACATCGCGTACATGAAGAAGCAGATGCAGTCGATGGGTCTCGCCATCGACTGGTCGCGCGAAGTCGCCACCTGCTCGCCCGAGTACTACAAGTGGAACCAGTGGCTGTTTCTCAAGATGCTGGAAAAGGGCATCGCGTACAAGAAAACCGGCACGGTGAACTGGGACCCGGTCGATCAGACCGTGCTCGCGAACGAGCAAGTCATCGACGGGCGCGGCTGGCGCTCGGGCGCGCTCGTCGAGAAGCGCGAAATTCCGATGTACTACCTGCGCATCACCGACTATGCGGACCAGTTGCTCGACGATCTCGAAGGCCTCGGCTGGCCCGAGCGCGTCAAAATCATGCAGCAGAACTGGATCGGCAAGAGCTTCGGCGTGAACTTCGGTTTCCCGTATGAGATCGATGGCGAGGCGAAGCTGCTGCGCGTGTTCACCACGCGCGCCGACACCATCATGGGCGTCACCTTCGCGGCGATTGCTGCGGAGCATCCGCTCGCCACGCGCCTTGCCCGCGACAACGCGGACTTGCAGGCGTTCATCGAGGAATGCAAGCGCGGCGGCGTGGCGGAAGCCGATGTCGCCACCATGGAAAAGAAGGGCATGCCCACCGGTTTCTTCGTCACGCATCCGCTGACGGGCGAACAGGTCGAAGTGTGGATCGGCAACTACGTGCTGATGTCCTACGGCGAAGGCGCGGTCATGGGCGTGCCCTCGCACGACGAGCGCGATTTCGCGTTCGCGAAGAAATACGGCTTGCCGATCAAGCAGGTCATCGCCGTCGAAGGCAAGACATATTCGACCGATGCCTGGCAGGAATGGTACGGCGACAAAACCGCCGGGCGTCTCGTCGACAGCGGCAAGTACGACGGCATGACGACCGAGGAAGCCATCAACGCGATCGCCGCCGACTTGAAAGCGAAAGACTTCGGTGACAAGCAGATCACCTGGCGTCTGCGCGACTGGGGCATTTCGCGTCAGCGCTACTGGGGCACGCCGATTCCAATCATCCATTGCCCGAGTTGCGGCGACGTGCCGGTGCCGGAAAAAGACTTGCCGGTCGTGCTGCCGGAAGACCTCGTGCCGGACGGCACGGGCAATCCGCTCGCGAAGTCCGAAGCGTTCCTGAACTGCGCGTGCCCGAAATGCGGCGCGGCGGCGAAGCGCGAAACCGACACGATGGACACCTTCGTCGATTCTTCCTGGTACTTCTCGCGCTACAGCGCGCCGGACGCCAAGACCATGGTCGACGAACGCACCGATTACTGGATGCCGATGGACCAGTACATCGGCGGTATCGAGCACGCCATTCTGCACTTGCTGTACTCGCGCTTCTGGACCAAGGTCATGCGCGACATGGGCCTCGTGAAGTTCGGCGAGCCCGCGAAGAATCTGCTCACGCAGGGCATGGTGCTCAACGAAACGTTCTATCGCGAAGACGCGGCGGGCAAGAAGACCTGGTACAACCCGCTGGATGTCACCGTCACGCACGACGACAAGGGCCGTCCCACCGGCGCGACCTCGAACGCGGACGGTCAGCCGGTCGTGCTCGGCGGCGTCGAGAAGATGTCGAAGTCGAAGAACAACGGCGTGGACCCGCAGACGCTCATCGACCAATACGGTGCGGATACGGCGCGTCTTTTCGTTATGTTCGCCGCGCCGCCGGAGCAATCGCTCGAATGGTCGGGCGCGGGCGTGGAAGGCGCGAGCCGGTTCCTGCGCCGTGTGTGGCATTTCGGACACGACAACGCTGAAGCGCTGCGTCAGCACGCGAAGCTCGATGCATCGAAACTCAACGATGCCGATCGCGCGCTGCGCCGCGAAATCTATACGGTGCTCAAGCAAGCCGACTTCGACTACGGCCGCCTGCAGTACAACACGGTCGTTTCGGCCGCGATGAAGATGCTCAACGCGCTCGAAGGCGCGAAGCAGTCGAGCGAAGGCGTGCTCAACGAAACCTTCAGCGTGCTGTTGCGCGTGCTGTATCCGGTCGTGCCGCACGTCACGTTTCAGTTGTGGTCGGAACTCGGTTACGCCGATAGCTTCGGTCCGCTGCTCGATGCGCCGTGGCCGAAGGTCGACGAAGCCGCGCTCGAACAATCGGAGATCGAACTCGTGTTGCAAGTCAACGGCAAGGTCCGTGGCGCGCTGACGGTCGCGAAGGACGCATCGCGCGAAGACATCGAAAAGGCCGCGATTGCGCACGAGATGTTCGAGAAGTTTGCCGAAGGGCGTGCGCCGAAGAAGGTCGTCGTGGTGCCGGGACGCCTCGTCAACGTGGTCGTCTGATGATGAGCGCCAAGGGAGTGGATGTGACCGGAAAACGAGTCGAGGCAACCGGCATGGGCAGGCGTTCGTTTCTGGCGCTGCTTGGCGGCGCGCTCGCCGTATCCGCGTGCGGCTTCCAGTTGCGCGGACAGCAGGACTACGCGTTCAAGCGGCTCTCCATTTCGGGCGGCACGCCGCAAATGGTCGCGCGGCTCGAACGCATGGTGCAGGGCGGCAGCGATACGGTCATCGTCAAGGCAGGCGAGAAGCCGGACGCCACTTTGTCGCTGTCCGAGGGTACGGGCATGGGCACGCTGAGTCTGAATTCGCAGGGCGTGGTGCAGGAATACGAGCTCGATTTCCGGCTGACGTATTCGCTGCTCGGCGCCGACGGCACGTTGCTGATTCCGCCTAGCGTCATCGCGCTGAATCGCGCAATGACCTACAGCGACCAGTACACGCTCGCGAAATCGCAGGAAGCGACGCTGCTCTACAACGACATGCGTAACGACGCCGTCGATCAGTTGACGCGCCGGCTTGCCGTCGTGCGTTCGCTGCATCCGGCGCCAAGCGAGCAGACGCCGGGCATCGCGCCACGCGCGCCGTTGCCGACGCCGCCGCTTTGAACGCGCGCGCTCATCGACCATCATGCAGTTGAAGCTCGACGCGCTCGAAGCGCACCTCGCGAAAGGTCCGAAGGGTCTGTACGTCGTTTATGGCGACGAGCACCTGCTCGCGCAGGAAGCGTGCGACCGCATCCGAGCCGCGGCGCGCGCGGCGGGTTTCACGGACCGTACGGTGTTTACCGTCGAGCGTGGTTTCGACTGGAGCGGGTTGATCGGCGCGACGCAGTCGATGTCGCTCTTCGGCGACCGGCAACTGATCGAGTTGCGCATTCCCACGGGCAAGCCGGGCAAGGAAGGCGCGGAAGCGTTGAAGACGCTCGCCGCCGCCAATAACCCCGACATCCTCGCGCTCGTCACCTTGCCGCGTCTCGATGGCGCGACGCAGAAGTCCGCGTGGTTCACGGCGCTGATCGGCGCGGGCGTCGCGCTGAAAATCGATCCAGTGGAACGCGCGCAATTGCCCATGTGGGTCGGTCAGCGGCTTTCGTTGCAAGGTCAGCGTGTGGCGCCAGGCGAAGAAGGGCGGCGAGCGCTTCTGTTCATTGCCGAACGCGTGGAGGGCAATCTGCTCGCGGCGCATCAGGAAATCCAGAAGCTCGGGCTGTTGTATCCGCAAGGCGTATTGAGTTTCGAGCAGATTCACGATGCCGTGCTGAACGTCGCGCGCTACGACGTCTTCAAGCTCAACGAGGCCATGTTGACCGGCGATATCGGCCGGCTCGCGCGCATGCTCGACGGTCTGAAGGGCGAAGGCGAAGCCGCCGTGCTCGTGCTGTGGGCGCTGGTCGAAGAGGTGCGTACGCTGCTGCGTATCAAGCGCGGCGTGGCATCGGGCAAACCGCTCGCCACGCTCATGCGCGAGAACCGCGTCTGGGGTCCGCGCGAACGGTTGATCGGCCCGGCGCTCTCGCGCGTGACCGAGGAAGCGCTGGAGAAGGCGCTTTCGCTGGCGGCGCGGCTGGATCGGCAGGTGAAGGGGCTGTCCGGGAGCACGGGCAAGCGCGGCAGCGAACCGCCGCCCGATCCCTGGGCCGGCATGTTCGAGCTAGCCATGGCTGTCGCGCATTCCAGCAAGGCCGCGCATGCCGCCGCCGTTGCGCCACCGGCGCGAGTGCGTCGCTAGACGCTTGAGCGGGCGCTGTTGCAATACGCTCACCGCTTAGAATGATTTTTTCAGTGCTCGCCGTTGTTCGGACGAAGCGCGATATCCAGACATTGCGGACGCCTGCGGCCCGCAAAGAGACACATGATGAACATCGATCACTACATGGCCGACCTTGGCCGGCGCGCGCGCAAGGCGTCGCGTGCCATGGCGCGGGCATCGACGGCGGCCAGAAACGCGGCGCTGCATGCGGTGGCGCTCGCTATTGCCGAGGAGCGCGAAGCACTCAAAGCGGCGAATGCCCGCGATCTCGCCCGCGCGCGCGAGAAGGGTCACGACGCGGCGTTCATCGACCGTCTGACGCTGTCGGACAAGGCGCTCGACACGATGGTCGAAGGCTTGCAACAGGTCGCGGCGCTGGCCGATCCCATCGGTGAAATCAGCGGGCTCAAGTATCGGCCGAGCGGCATTCAGGTCGGGCAGATGCGCGTGCCGCTTGGCGTGATCGGCATCATTTATGAATCGCGGCCGAACGTGACGATCGACGCGGCCGCGCTGTGCCTCAAGTCGGGCAACGCCACCATTTTGCGCGGCGGTTCCGAGGCGCTGGAATGCAACACGGCGCTTGCAAAGCTCATCGCCAAGGGCCTCGAAACGGCCGGCTTGCCGCAAGATGCGGTGCAGGTCGTCGAGACGGCGGATCGCGCGGCGGTCGGCAAGCTCATCACCATGACGGAGTTCGTCGACGTGATCGTGCCGCGCGGCGGCAAGAGCCTCATCGCGCGGCTCATGGAAGAAGCGCGCGTGCCCATGATCAAGCATCTCGACGGCATCTGCCACGTTTATGTCGATGACCGCGCGGATCTCGCCAAGGCCGCGGTGATCTGCGACAACGCGAAGACGCATCGCTACGGCACCTGCAACACGATGGAAACGCTGCTCGTCGCGCGAGGCATCGCGCATGAGGCACTGCCGGCGCTCGCGCGCGCGTTTCAGGCAAAGGATGTCGAACTGCGTGTGGACGGACTTGCGCGCGCCGTGCTCGAAGCGGCGAATGTGGGTTCGCTCGTCGATGCCACCGAGGTCGACTGGACCACCGAATACCTCGCGCCGGTTCTGGCGATCAAGGTCGTCGAGGACCTCGATGAAGCGATCGAGCACATCAACATCTACGGCTCGCATCATACGGATGCCATCGTCACCGAAGACCACGACCGCGCCATGCGCTTTTTGCGCGAGGTCGATTCGGCGAGCGTGATGGTCAACGCATCGACCCGTTTCGCCGATGGCTTCGAATTCGGTCTCGGCGCGGAAATCGGCATCTCGAACGACAAGCTGCACGCGCGCGGACCTGTCGGGCTGGAGGGGCTGACGTCACTAAAATACGTCGTGCTCGGGCGCGGCGAAGTGCGTCAGTAAGGTTACGCGATGCTCTGGATCAAATCGCTGCATATCGTGCTGGTCGCGTCGTGGTTCGCCGGGCTTTTCTATCTGCCGCGCATTTTCGTGAATCTCGCGATGGAAAAGGACGCGGCTGCAACCGCTCGCTTGCTGCTCATGGCGCGCAAGCTGTTTCGCTTCATGACGTTCATCGCGGTGCCCGCCCTGGCGTGCGGGCTTTGGTTGTGGCTCGTGGTAGGCATTGGCGCGGGGCAGGGCTGGCTGCATGCGAAGCTCACCGTCGTTGCGCTGATCATCGTTTATCACGCTTATTGCGGGCGCTTGCTGCACACGTTTCAACGTGGCGAGAATAAGCGGTCGGACAAGTGGTATCGGATGTTCAATGAATTGCCGGTGCTGGGTCTTTTAGGCGCGACGTTGCTTGTCGTGGTCAAGCCTTTTTAGCTTGCCTTTTTCACGCATCGCGCTGTTCAAGTAGCGCTAGCACTATTTCGCCGAATGCTTCCGGCCGTCCCTCGAAGAAGCGTTGCACGACTTTCGTTTCAAGCATCCACGCGCGTAGCGCTTCTCTCTCATCCCGGTTATTCGCCAACCGGACAGCAGCCTCAACGTAGTCGTTCACAGTCGTGGCGACCATCCATTCCGGCATCGACGCGCGTGCGAACATCGCGCCGTCGATATGCTCGAACACTTCCGGACCCGTTTTGCAGATACCGGGCAAGCCGACTGTGAAGGCATCTACGATTCCGTTTGTGTTGCCGAATGGAAAGGGGCTCAGAAACATGTCCATGTTGGCGAGCTGTTCGGCGTATTCCTCGTAGGGCAAGAATCCGTGAATCGTGAATGAGCCGGAAGGAAGATACTCGCTCAGCACGCGATTCAGGTGCATCAAGGTGAACACCTTGCTGCCGCTCGCAATCAAATGCAGATGCACTTGCGGCCCTGCCCGCTGCGCGATTGCCCTGCAGGCAGTGAAGAAGGACGGATTGAGCTTCATCGGCGTCGCGGCGATGGCAATGTCAGTGCGGTTCTTGCCAACCGGCGTGCGGGCCGGAACCGCGCTCAATAAACTCGATGCGATATAAGGCTGTCCGTCCTTCGGCAGCCGCATGAGTTTTTCGCTGAAGCAAGCCGGGTCGCCGACATAATCATCTTCGACACTGATGTAGTCGATGCAGTCCGAATGCGTCGTCGCCGGGTGCCCGAGCGCCGCAATTTGCAGCGGCGCGACGCGGGTGTTTGACAAGAAAATGGTCAGAACCGACATGCCCACGCTCGGCATGTACAGCACGCTTGGGTGCTCCGTTTGCGCGAAGTCGCGAATGAGGCGGACTTGGTCGAGCACGTTGGCGCCTTCCGGGAGATCGATAGTTCGATCGAATACCCGACGACCCGCATCGTCGATAAAGCGAGGTGCGCAGAACGCGACTGTTTCGAAGCAACGTCTTGCCGCAGCGAGCGTTGCGGAATGCGTTCGCACGATCGAATGCCCGCTGTTGAAACTTTCCGCGACGACCAGCATGAGCGGAGGTGCGTTCCGTTCGCGCTCGGGTGGTGGCTTGGTCGTATCGAGATCGGTCAGCCCGAAATTCGCAAGACCCAGGCGCACGAGACCGTTGATGCCTTGTTTCACGGCATGTCGGTTTCCCTCGGTGTAAGTGCAATGCATATACAGCGCCCAGAGACTCGTCAGATCGAGCGGCGGCGACTCATTCAGTTTGTCGATCGAGCCGGTCAGCCATTCGAGCAAGCGGATGCGTCGTGCACACGCAATCGCGCTGCCGCCGAATTGTTCTCCTCCGATACCGATGGCAAGACTCAACGCCGAAGCGCGGTCGGCGTTCCAAAGTTGCGCGATATCGAGGTCGATGCGTGATTCCGGGCTGTACAGAATGCTCAGGCGTCGAGCGGTGTCGGCAGAAAGAGTGGATGCGTCGGCGTTGCCTTGGCGACGAGCAAGCAACTCACGCACGAAATGGTCGGTATGACCGGGCGACGTGGCAGCCGCGATGCTCCAGATGAGCGAACGCTGAACTTGCAACGATTGCAAACGAACGTCGGTCCAGGTGAATCGCGGATTCACGAGCATGCTTCCTAAAGCATGACAAACGCGGCTGGCGAAATGCTCGTCCGACTCGGATCTATTGGCGAACGCTCGGGCGTCGCCGTGGGACATGAGGTCGGCCAGATTCATATACGGAAATCTTGCCAACCGTTCCGAGAACTTGCCGAACAGGGCGAGAGCTTCATCGAAGTCTTCGCCATTGATACAGGACTCGAAACGTTCAAGTGAAAATACGCCGCTGGTTTCCATTTGCTCTACTGATCACTTAATCGCTGAAGCTCATACTAAATGATCGTACTGGCAAAGTAAGCCGATTGAACCAACTGTCACATTCGCGGCCGGTGTGCTGCGTCGATCAAAGGTCGACGCGTCTTCGTTCCAGCACATCCTTGGCCTCGGCAAGACGCGCAGCCAACTCAGGGCCACGTGCCAACGCCATGCCGACCGCGAGAATATCGCCGATGGCCAAGTGCGATACGCGGGAAGTCATCGGCGAGAAAATATCCGTGTCTTCGTCGACATTCGCGAAAAGCCCGATATTCGCCATGCGCGCGAGCGGCGAATTGCCATGCGTGATAGCGATCACGCTCGCGCCGCGATCCATTGCCGATTTGCACGCGTCGAGAATGTCTTTTGTGCGGCCAGTATTGGAAATGGCGACGACGACATCGCCGGGTCCGAGCAGCGCCGCCGAAGTCGTATAGGTATGCGGGTCCGAATACGCAACCGACGGCACGCCGAGGCGGAAGAACTTGTGCTGCATATCCAGCGCCGCGATGCCCGATCCGCCCGCGCCATAGAACTCGATGCGACGCGCGTTGGCCAGCACGCCAATCGCGGCGGCGACGCTGTCCGACGACAAGCTGTTGCGCACCTGGATCAGCGCGCCGATGGTGCGGTCCAGAACCTTCGCGGCAACGCCCGCAGGCGGCTCGTCGCTGCGGACATCGCGATAAACCGTGGGAACGTCCCCTGCCACGCTTTGAGCAAGACGAATCTTGAACTCGCGAAAGCCGGAAAAGCCCAACGCCTGACAGAAGCGCGCGATCGTCGGCTGACTGACGCCGGCCCGCGCCGCAAAATCGGTCATCGACAAGTCGAGTACCTCGCGCGGCGCTTCGAGCACGTAGTCGGCCAGCTTGCGCTCCGAAGGGCGCAATTGTTCTCGCATCGCCTCGACTTGGGACAGTAACATCGGGAATCTCGCCTATGCTGGAAAATTGCCTGCGACTATAGCTGATCGCTGCTTTGTACATTTACTACACGATCCGATGTGTAGGTTTAGGGGATTTCCCTGAGTTCGCTGCCGGTAAAAGCGCCAGATACGCGAACGCTTAACAAATAAAGGCGGATCGCAAGTTGTCTGCTTGTAGTTTTTCTACTAACATTTCGTTTCACGGCACGACGCAAAATAATCAGATAGCTGCCAGTCCTCGCGACGTCCAACCCAATACCTCGACGGCAAGCACGCCGGGAGTGAGACAAAGGAGCTCCGATGGTTTCCCCGCATTCGCAACTCAAGAAGGTCACCGACCGCGTGATCGAACGCAGCAAGTCCACCCGTTCGGCTTATCTGGCGCGCATCGACGCCGCGCGCGGCAAGTTCCCGGCGCGCGGCGCGTTGTCGTGCGCCAACCTCGCGCACGGCTTCGCGGGTCTCGAAGGGCAGGAAAAGTTCGCGATCAAGGCGGTGCGCGAGCCGAACATCGGCATCGTGTCTTCTTATAACGAAATGCTGTCGGCGCATGCGCCGTACAAGAGCTTCCCCGACATCATCAAGCAGGCGGCGCAGCAGCACGGCGGTATTGCGCAATTCGCGGGCGGCGTGCCGGCCATGTGCGACGGCATCACGCAGGGCAACGCTGGCATGGAGTTGTCGCTGTTCTCGCGCGAAGTCATCGCCATGAGCACGGCCGTGGCGCTCACGCACAACATGTTCGATGCCGCCTTGTGCCTCGGCGTATGCGACAAGATCGTGCCGGGTCTCGCCATCGGCGCGCTGCAGTTCGGACATCTGCCGACCATCTTCGTGCCCGCCGGTCCGATGACGAGCGGCCTCACCAACGACGACAAAGCGAAGGTTCGTCAGGAGTTCGCGACGGGCAAATGCAACCGCGACGCATTGCTCGAAGCGGAAGCGGCGGCTTATCACGGTCACGGCACATGCACGTTTTACGGCACGGCGAACAGCAATCAGATGCTGATGGAAGTGATGGGCCTGCATCTGCCGAGCGCTGCGTTCGTGCATCCGCATACGCCGTTGCGCGATGCACTTACCGCCGAGGCCGCGCGTCGCGTACTGGATATCACTCTCGAACGCGGCCACTACACGCCGATTGGCCACGTGGTCGATGAGAAAGCGATCATCAACGGCATCGTCGCGTTGTTGGCGACAGGCGGCTCCACGAATCACACGCTGCATCTGGTGGCGATAGCGCGCGCGGCGGGGATCATCATCGACTGGAACGACTTCGATCAACTGTCGCAGGTCGTGCCGTTACTCGCGAAGATCTATCCGAACGGCAAGGCCGATGTGAACCATTTTCACGCGGCGGGCGGCGTTGCGTTCCTCGTGCGCAGTCTGCTCGAAGGCGGCTTGCTGCATGAGGACGTGCAGACGGTCGTCGGTCATGGGCTGTCGCATTACACGAAGGAGCCGAAGCTCATCGACGGCAAGCTCCAATGGGTCGACGGCGCTAAAGAAAGTCATGACAGCAAGGTGCTGCGTAGCATTGGCGAGCCGTTTCAGCCGGATGGCGGTTTGCGGCTCATGCAAGGCAAACTCGGGCGGGGTGTGATCAAGATCTCGGCGGTTGCGCCTGAGCATCGCGTGGTGAAGGCGCCGGCTATCGTGTTCAATTCGCAGGAAGAAGTGCAGGAGGCGTTCGACAGGGGCGAGCTCAAGCGCGATTTCGTGGCGGTCGTGCGCTTTCAGGGCGCGCGCGCGAATGGCATGCCGGAGTTGCATCGATTGACGCCGTTGCTCGGCGTGTTGCAGGATCAGGGCTTCCATGTGGCGCTCGTGACCGATGGGCGCATGTCGGGCGCATCGGGCAAGGTGCCTGCGGTAATCCACATATCGCCTGAAGCGTTGTTGCATGGTCCGATCGGCAAGGTGCGCACGGGCGATATGATCGTGATCGATGCGCCGTCGGGCGTGCTCGACGTCGACATCGATGCCGATGAATGGGCGGCGCGTGAAGTGGAGGCGCCGCTGCATCAGGCGCAAAACGAGGCGGGCTTCGGGCGTGAGCTGTTCGGCGTGTTCCGTCACGCGGCGTTGCCGGCGGAAGAGGGCGCGTCGGTGTTTGGCGCGCTGCTTGACGCCGCGTCTGCTCCGTCGCACCGCTCGCCCGATGTCGTGAAGGCGCATGCGACACATTGAGTCATAGGCCGTTGCTGCCTGAAAAAAACCTCGCGGCTTGGCCGTTAGACAACGGCGCCGCATCAAACACCAGGAGTCGTATCACATGAAAACGGTAAGCGAAATCGTCCGTCTGGGTCCTGTCATTCCTGTTCTTGCCTTCGATTCGGTCGAGCAGGGCGAGCACGTCTCGCGCGCGCTGCACGCTGGCGGCGTGAAGGTGTTGGAGATTACTTTGCGCACGGCCGCGGGTATCGCGGCAATCGAGCGGGCGAGTCAGCTTGCGGACGATATCGTCGTGGGCGTCGGCACGATCACGAAAGCCGAGCATTGTGCACAGGCAAAGAAGGCGGGTGCGCAATTCGGTGTGTCACCCGGCTTGACGCGAGACATGCATAAGGCTGCGCAAGATGCGGGCTTGCCATTGCTGCCTGGCGTGATGACACCGAGCGACATCATTACGGCGATGGAACTTGGATATGAAATCGTGAAGTTTTTCCCGGCGCAGCAGGCGGGTGGAATTCCGATGCTGCAGGCTTTCCATGGGCCGTTTCCGAATTTGAAGTTCTGTCCGACGGGCGGGATTACTGCCGAGACGGCGACGAGCTTCTTGGCGCAGCCGAATGTGGTTTGCGTGGGCGGGTCTTGGTTGACGCCGAAGGCTGCGCTGGCTGCGCAGAATTGGGAGGAGGTTACGAGGCTGGCGCGGGCGGCTACGGAGTTGGCGGCGCAGGGGTGAGTTGCTGGGCTAAAGAGGTGTGATTTCTCTCGCGCATGAGCTTGTCCTTGGAGGCGCGTCCTTTGTACGAAGGTGACGTGCCCTGAGCCGAGCTCGCGTTTCGTGGTGGAACTCGCTTATCGAGCCCTCTTCCGATCTAGCCGGTTCTTGTTGGCCCGCATCTTCGACGTGACGCTTGAAATATCGACTTCTGCTTTTTGTGCGTCACGCCCGCGCTGCACACACCCTTGATGGCGGTGACGTAGGACCCAAGAGCTCATCCTTCAAAATGCTTGGGGGTTCTTCAACAAATTTCGGCTGACACTGACGAGTTAAGCGTTGTGTCGTGTTGAGTAAGAGTTCAGCACTTGGTCGTCGACGTTTTTAGTCTTATCCGTCAGACCAACGGCTCGAGCAAGCCGTCGCTGAGTGGCTCCGCACCACTGGCTGCATCACGGCAAGATGCAGACGATGTGTGAATTAACAATTCAATCGATGCTTCTAAGTTAAATTTGAGCATCTTAAAAATTGAAATCTACTCAACGTGCGAAACGGCCCGATGGTTTCGTTTGTTGAGCGATTTGGTTCAAACCAGTACTGTTCGCCAATTCATTAAGACAGGCTAAGAAAGGTGTGGATTTGAATAAACAGATTCTGCGAATTTTCTCCGCTATACGCCGTCGATAATTGAATTCGTGATCCACGGACACGAACGATTTCAGTAGTATAAAAAGAGCGAGCTGAGACAAAGAGAATCATTGATATCCGCACTGGTGATGGCTGAAAGCAGGTGACAGAGAAACGAACTTGACCGCAGGATGCTGAACCAGAAGTAACTGCTTCTGCAAGACTCGACATTTGCTGACGCTTGCGAGCGAGCAACGATAAGCAAGCAACAAGCGACGTGCGACGCGAAGCGAAATAGGCCCGATTCGACACCTAGTGCGCCTTCGCTTCTTCCTAAGTGGAACAAGTACACATGGCTCGATGTATTGGTTCGAACCGCACCTCGACGCTATAGCAGAGTAACAGAGGCCACCGTATTGCACTGTGCTGGCGTCGGTGCGCGCATTCGTGCATTTTCATTCGTCGCAACCAAGACGCTGCTAATGCAATGCTTGCGACGCGTATCTTGTTCATGAGCGAGGTGGCGAATCTTGCCGACATGGTGGGCGCGGACATCGAGGCAGTGCGGCGTGGCATAGGATCGTGCCGTCAAGACGAGCCTCAGTGATATAAAGCGAGACATCGTTACGAACTGTGGCGACGCTTTCTTGCGCCGATCTTCCTCACGCTCTTTGAGTAAAATGCCCCGAAACTTCTTGGCTTTTCCACCGAAAGCGGTCGGACGTTTTAGCCTGCCAGACTGCCTTGCAGCGTTGGCAGACTAGAACCCTGGCACCGTCATAGGACGACTCTCATAAACCGTCAGGTTCACTGGGAATTTCAGGTGTTCTTCTATATATTTGACCAAGGAATCCGCTTTTTGTCCCCCGGCAAAAACGCTTGATTACGGTCTCTCCTGCTTCCCATCAGCGTTTGGCAAATGGCAACGCGTGCGTCTTTGGGCACAGCAGTCTCTCAAACGCAAAGCCAACAGCGCAGCGTTTCAATTTCTGAAAATGCGCTTCGTCTTTTCTGGGATAACAACTAATGACAATCCGAATCGGAATTTCTGTCGTAACGCATCAAGGACAGAACATCTGGCAGAACGGGCTTGGGCAAAATGTCATCTTCTTGGCGGAAGCTCTCCAACGGTTGCCGTTCGTAGAAAGCGTTTCGTTGATTGATGTTGGCGATCAAAACGCGATGCCGCCGCAAGTCGATCTGTCGTCTAGAAGGGTGCGCATCATGCGCGCAGCGGACGCAACCAATCATGTCGATGTGATTTTCGAGATGGGCGGCGCGCTGGATACCCAGTGGCTTGATCTCATGCGCGCACGCGGCAAGAAGGTGGTTTATTACTGCTGCGGGCAGACGTAGACAGCGTGCTCAGGCTTGTCGACAACGTGCTGACCGAGCTATTGGTCGAACTCAGACCAGTGGACAAGCTGCTCACCGCGCCGTTGGTGGTACTCAAACCGGTCGACAACGAAGTGACCGTCGTCGCCAGACCATTAACCGCGCTTGAGGTCGTGCTGAAACCTGTCGACAGGCTGTCGACCGAGCTGTTCAAGGTGCTCAAGCCGGAAGACAGGCTGCTCACCGCACTATTCGTGGTGTCGAGAACCGTCGACAACGAGCTGGCGCCAGTCGAGATGGAACTCGAAAGCGAGCTCATGCCTGTCGACAGCGTATCCACTCGACTGCTCGTGGTGCTCAATCCCGTGGAGATACTGTCAACCTTGCTGCCCACCGTGCTGACGTCGGTGGAAAGGCTCGTCACCGCGCTATTCGTCGTGCTCAGTCCGGTCGACAGAGAGCTCACGGACGATGACATCGAGTTCACGCTGCCATTGACAGTACTAAAGCCGGAAGAAAGACTGTTGACCGCGATGTTGGTCGTGCTGAGCCCGGTAGAAAGACTGTTGACCGCGCTATTGGTCGTGCTCAAGCCAGTCGACAGGCTGCTAACCGTGCTTGTCGTGGAACTCAGAACGGTCGACAACGAGCGCGTTTGCCCAGGCGCTCGATTCAAGCAACCATCAATTACCCGGCAGTTGAAAGATGTTCAAGTATCTTATTTCCATCATCTCCGCAGCGGCAATGTTGTCTGCATGCACCACCGACACAGGCATGGCCTATACGGCTCGAAAGGTGAACATCGCAAATCAGGGCGAAGCCTATCGTGCCACATGCTCCGGTCTGTTCGAGTCGCAGAAGTCGTGCATGAGCGCGGCGACAAAGATTTGCCAGGATCGCCAAGTGGTTTTGGTGCAGGCAGTCGACGGTCTGCAAGGCAATCAAGGCCGTAACAATCCGCGCGAGATCACCTTCACCTGCGGTTCTGCCGCATCGACCGCGAATCCGGCGTCTTGATTCAAGCTGTTCGAATTAGCGCGAAGCAATAGGCACGAAAGAGCCGACTCTCAACGAGAGTCGGCTCTTTTCATATTCAAGCGACGGCGCGCGCATCCAAATTTAGCTTTATGTTGTCCTTCGACCGCTTTACGGACGACTTTCCCGCTTACCAGTAAAATCCCGATTCTTCGGCGCGGTGCACGCGCTTGCCCGTTGCTTCTTTGCAGCGACGGCAAACGCACGCATAGCGCCAAAAACCTCAACAAAATCAAAGGAGGCGTCATGCCGGCCGTCCACGGGAGCATGCTCCTGCTCTATGCGGTAATCGCGATCGCGGTTCTGATCCTGATGATCGCGCGTTATAAGGTTTACCCGTTTCTCGTTCTGATCATCGTGTCCGTGCTGCTCGCGCTTGCGGTCGGCATGCCGATGGACAAGATCGTCAAGGCGTTCGAGACCGGCAACGGCAATACGCTCGGGCATATTGCCATCGTCGTGGGTCTCGGCACGATGCTCGGCAAAATGATGGCGGAATCCGGCGGCGCCGAGCGCGTCGCCAATACGCTGATCAATGTCTTCGGCGAAAAGAACATTCACTGGGCGATGATGGTCGTGGCGATCATCGTGGGCTTGCCGGTGTTCTTCGAGGTGGGTTTCGTGCTGCTGATTCCGATCGCGTTCAATGTCGCCAAACGCACGGGCAAATCCTTGCTGCTGATCGGTCTGCCGATGGTCGCCGGCCTTTCGGTCGTGCACGGTCTGATTCCGCCGCACCCGGCCGCGTTGCTCGCGGTGCAGGCGTATCACGCCGATATCGGCAGGACGATTGCATATGGTCTGATCGTCGGGATTCCGACCGCCATTGTCGCCGGGCCGCTTTTCGCGCTCATGATCCACAAGTACATCAAGCTGCCGGACGCCAACGCGCTGGCCGACCAGTTCATCAGCAAGCATGGCGATACGGAAAAAAAGCGCGATCTGCCGAGCTTCGGCATTACGCTCTTCACCATTCTGTTGCCGGTGATTCTCATGCTCGTCGGTAGTTGGGCTGACTTGGTCTTCACGCCGAAGACGCTGCCCAACGACCTGCTACGCTTCGTCGGTCAGTCCGACATGGCGCTTCTGATTGCTGTGCTGGTCAGTTTCTGGACTTTCGGTGCGGCGCGCGGCTTCAATCGCGATCAGATCCAGAAGTTCTGCGGCGAATGTCTTGCGCCGATCGCGGGCATCACGCTGATCGTGGGCGCGGGCGGAGGTTTCGGCAATATCCTGCGTGAGAGCGGCATTTCTCAGCAGATCGTCGCCACGGCTTCGCAAGCGAATCTTTCGCCCTTGCTGCTCGGCTGGTTCGTCGCCGCGCTGATTCGCCTGGCCACCGGCTCGGCGACTGTCGCCATGACGACCGCATGCGGTATCGTGGCGCCGATTGCAGCGGCGGCAGGCGGTCACGTCAGTCCCGAATTGCTGGTACTTGCTACCGGCTCTGGCTCGCTGATCTTCTCGCACGTGAACGATGGCGGCTTCTGGCTGATCAAAGAGTATTTCGGGATGACGGTCGGACAGACGTTCAAGACCTGGTCGTTGCTCGAAACGCTGATTTCCCTGATGGGTTTAGGTTTGACCTTCGCGCTCGCGGCGGTCGTGTAAGGAGATTTTGATGATTCTGATCGCGATGGGCGTCTCGGGCGCCGGCAAAACCCGCATCGGCGAAATGCTGGCGGAACGCTTGCAATGCCCGTTCACTGACGGCGACGCGTTCCACAGCGCCGCCAACAAGGAAAAGATGCACAAGGGCATCCCGCTGACGGACGACGACCGCTGGCCGTGGCTCAAGACGATCCGCGCGGCGATCGAAGAGAAAAAGCGCGCGGGCGAAACGGCGGTGTTCACGTGCTCGTCGTTGAAGCGCTCGTATCGCGACATCTTGCGCGATGGCGACAAGGACGTCGTTTTTGTCTATCTGCAAGGCACGTTCGACGTGTTGAAGGAGCGCCTGCAAACGCGCACAGGCCACTTCTTCGAGCCGTCGCTGTTGCAAAGCCAGCTCGATACGCTCGAGGAGCCGGGCGAAGACGAGGCGATCATCGAGAGTATTGAACTCACGCCTGAGCAGATCGTGGATAACGTGATCGAGAAGCTCAAGAGGCGCTGAGTCAGGAGCGATAGGCATCAAAAAAGGCCCCGCGTGTTCAAGCGCGGGGCCTTCTTTTATGAAGCGAGCAAGTGCGGAAGGGCCGGCTCAAGCGGCCCGATCGAACGTCAAGCGATTCGCTTCGCCAGCTCGACCGCCTTGCCGATATACGAACCCGGCGTCATGTCGAGCAGCAACTGCTTTGCATCCGCGGGAATCGCGAGACCATTGATGAACGTCTGCAAGCCTTCGCGCGTGATGCCTTTGCCGCGCGTCAGTTCCTTCAGTTGCTCATACGGATTCTCGATGCCGAAACGGCGCATCACCGTTTGCACGGGCTCGGCGAGCACTTCCCAGCAATTGTCGAGATCTTCGTTCAGGCGCGCCGCGTTCACCTCGAGCTTGTCCAGACCGCGGATCAGCGCGTCGTAGGAGAGCAGCGAGTAGCCGAATGCCACGCCGATATTGCGCAGCACCGTCGAATCGGTGAGGTCGCGCTGCCAGCGCGAAATCGGCAGCTTGTCGGAAAGATGGCGCAGCGTCGCGTTTGCGAGGCCGAGATTGCCTTCCGAGTTTTCGAAGTCGATTGGGTTGACCTTGTGCGGCATCGTCGATGAACCAATCTCGCCCGCCTTCGTGCGCTGCTTGAAGTAGCCAAGCGAGATATAGCCCCACACGTCGCGATCGAGGTCGAGCAGAATCGTGTTCGCGCGCGCGACGGCATCGAACAGTTCGGCCATGTAGTCGTGCGGCTCGATCTGGATCGTGTACGGATTGAACGTGAGCTTCAGACGGTTTTCGACGACATCCTTCGAAAACGCTTCCCAGTCGAACTCCGGATACGCCGACAGATGCGCGTTGTAATTGCCGACCGCGCCGTTCATCTTGCCAAGCAGCGGCACCTCGACGATACGTTCGATGGCGCGCGACAGACGCGCCGCCACGTTGGCGATTTCCTTGCCGAGCGTCGTCGGGCTCGCGGGCTGGCCGTGCGTGCGCGAGAGCATTGGCTGTTCGGCGTGTGCGTGCGCGAGCTTCACCAGGCGCTCGTGCACCGAGCGCAGCGCGGGCACGATCACATGTTCGCGCGCGCCGGCGAGCATGAGCCCGTGCGACGTGTTGTTGATATCTTCCGACGTACACGCGAAGTGAATGAACTCGCTCGCGCGCTCCAGTTCCGGCTGACCCTTGACCGATTCCTTCAGCCAGTATTCGACTGCCTTCACATCATGATTCGTGACGCGCTCGATGTCCTTGATGCGCGCCGCGTCGTGCGCCGTGAAGCGCTCGGCCAAGCTCAGCAGAAATTGCTCGGATGCCTCGGAGAAGCGCGGCACTTCGGCGAAGCCCGCACGCGACAGCGCGATCAGCCAATGAATTTCGACCGTCACGCGGTGACGCATGAATGCGGCCTCGGAGAGCCATTCGCGCAGGGCTTCGGTCTTGGAGGCGTAGCGACCGTCGAGCGGCGAAAGCGCGGTGAGCGCGAAGAGGGTATCGGGACGGGTATCGGACATGATGGCTTGGCGTGTCAGCTTCTGCTTGCGGCTGGAAGGAAAAGACGGCAGAACTGCGCATTTTACCATCGGATGCGTCCCAATCCCGGCGCGCCTCAGGCTTGGGCGCGCAATGCCCGGTCGAGCGCGTCGAGTTGCGCGGGCGTGCCGACGTTCTCCCAGCGGCCTACGTACAACTCGCCGGTGGCGCGTTTCCCCGCGATGGTCTCGCGGTAATACGGCGTCAGCGCGCGGCGCGTACCCGGAGTCAGGTCATGGAACATGCGCGTGTCGTAGAGACCGATGTTGCCGAACGTATGGCGCGGCGCGCCGTCGATGGCGAGCAGCCCGTCTTCGCGCAACGCAAAGTCGCCGTTTGGATGGAAGGGCGGATTAGGCACCATCACGAGATGCATGCCGGGCGTATCGCGCGATGCGAGCTTGTCGGCGCGTTCGCCGAGCGACGCATAGTCGAACTCGCAGAACACATCGCCGCTCACCGCGATAAAAACGCCGCGCCCGATCAGATGCAGCGCCTGCGCGATTCCGCCCGCCGTTTCCAGCGCGTCGGTCTCGGCGGAATAGCGCAACTCGACGCCCCAGCGCGAACCGTCGCCGAGCGCGTCTTCGATCTGCTCGCCGAGCCACGCGTGATTGATGACGATGGTTTGGATGCCCGCCGCCGCGAGCCGCTCGATCTGCCAGACGATCAACGGCTTGCCGCCAACTTCGAGCAGCGGCTTCGGGCAGGAATCGGTGAGCGGGCGCATGCGTTCGCCGCGGCCGGCGGCGAAGATCATCGCCGTGTTGAGGATTTGACTCATGGCCGCTCAGAACGTATAGCCGACTTCGATCGCGCGGCCTTCCCACTGATCGAGCAGCCGCGCGAAGGGGAAGAGCGGCGCGTAGCGTTCGGCCACCTTGCGCGCGTAGCCGATGAAGCGCGGCAAGTCCGCCAGATAGTGCGACTTGCTATCGCGATAATGAATGCGCGCGAACAGCCCGAGCACCTTGATGTGCCGCTGCAGGCCCATCCACTCGACCTGACGATAGAACTCGCCGAAGTCCGCATCGACCGGAAGGCCGGCCTTTCGCGCGCGTTCCCAGTAGTACACGATACAGTCGAGCTGAAACTCTTCGTCCCAGCTGATGAACGCGTCGCGCATGAGCGATGCGATGTCGTACGCAATCGGCCCGTACACTGCGTCCTGAAAATCCAGCACGCCGGGGTTCGGCTCCGCGACCATCAGATTGCGCGGCATGAAGTCGCGCAGCATGAAAGTGCGCGGTTGCGCGAGCGCGCTTTTGACGAGCAGATCGAAGGTCTTGTCGAGCGTCTTGCGCTCGGCTTGTGTGACCTCGCGGCCAAGGTGACGGCCAATGAACCACTCGGGCATCAACTCCATCTCGCGACGCAGGAACGCTTCGTCGAACGGCGGGAGCACGCCTTCGCGCGAAGTCTGCTGAAAGCGGATCAGCGCGTCGATGGCGTCGCGCATGAGCCCGCGCGCGTTCTTTTCATCGAGGACGGAGATGTAGGTGGTCGTGCCGAGATCGGTCACGAGCATGAAGCCGGCCTCGAAGTCGGCCTCGAGAATCTTCGGTACATGCACGTTGGCGGTTTCGAGCAAGCCTGCCACTTGCACGAACTCGCGGCATTTCTCGGGCGGCGGGGCATCGACGGCGATGAGCGTGCTGCCATGCTCCGATGCGCTCTCCAGCCTGAAGTAGCGGCGAAAGCTGGCGTCGGCCGACGCGGGCGCGAGCGTCGCGACATCGAGCCGGTAACGATCGGTGAGGGTTTGCAGCCACGAACGAAGTTGTTCGAAGCGGGAATCGGGGGGAATGTGCGTCATAAATTCGAGAGGCAAAACATCTTGCCATATAATACCCCACGACTTTTTTAAGCGATCCGTTTCAAGCCTGGCGCCAGGCCCGACGACTGTCCGCGTCACCGTTCGATCGAGTGTCGTCCCTGCCTGGCAACGGACCGTCCAGTTTCGACCTCGACGCATGTGCGGTCACAGCGCGGCCAAAAGCGCGGCCGCAGACTTGTCGGCATCGCGCTCACGCGAACGGGATCGAACCGCCACCCATACATGCCGCCACGACAGTTTCCCGCATCGAAGATTCCAGGCGACGCTCAGCCACGCCGGCGGCGGCTCGTCGCCGCGCTTTTATCCGTTCCGGGCCTGATGCCCGCTTTCGCGCACGCTCAGCTTGCAGGACCCGCAGCCGAACCGCAGCCAATCGACGGTCCCGGCAGCCTGCGTCTCGCGCCCCAACTGGAAGAGCGCCCGCTGAAGAGCGGCCAGCAGCCAACGAGTTTTCTTCTCGGCGACAAGACCACTGGCACGTCCGACGAGGACATGGCGGCGAAAGGTTCGGCGGAAATCCGGCGCACGGTGACGGTCATAAAGGGCGATGCGCTCCATTACGACCAGGACACCGACATGGCCGATGCTTTCGGCAATGTCAGGCTCATCAACAACGGCGTGTCGTTCGTGGGTCCCGAAGCGCATTTGAAGGTGGAGGCGAACGAAGGGTTCATGACGAACCCGAAGTACCACTTCCTGCTGACGGGCGGCTCGGGCAGCGCGGAGCGCATCGATATCATCGATAACGAGCGGGCGCGTGTCGATCACGGCACCTACACGGCCTGCGCGTGCGAAACCAATCCGGCCTGGTACATCAAGGGCAGTTCGTTCGATTTCGATACCGGCGCCGAAGACGGCGTCGCGCATAACGGCGTGCTGTTCTTCCAGGGTGTGCCGGTATTCGCAAGCCCGTGGCTGTCGTTTCCGTTGACGGGCGACCGCCGCAGTGGCTTTCTGCCGCCGACTTTTTCGGTGAGTTCGAACACGGGCTTCGAACTGACGGCGCCGTACTATTTCAACATCGCGCCTAATCGCGATCTGACGGTGACGCCGCGCGTCATGACGCAGCGCGGTGTGCTGATGGAAGCGACGTACCGCTATCTGTCGCCTACTTACTCCGGCTCGTTCACTGGCGACTATTTGCCGAACGATCGCGAAACGCACACGAACCGCTATGCCATCTTCTGGAAGCATTTTCAGAACTTCGGCGGCGGCTTTGCGGGTTACGTCAATTACAACAAGGTTTCGGACAGTCAGTATCCGGAAGACCTGGGCAACGCGTCGAACCAGTTCCTGAACGGCACGCAGTTGCTCTACCAGCAGGAAGCGGGTCTGACATACAGCAACGGACCGTGGTCCGTGCTTGCGCGCGAACAGCGCTGGCAGACGTTGCAGCCGTCGGTCCCGCCGTATGCGCGCGAACCGCAGTTGAACGTGCAGTACAGCAAGTTCAACGTCGGCGGTTTCGACTACGGCGCCGAAGCGGATTTCACGCGCTTCACGATCACCGAGGAAGGCGCGACCGACGGTCAGCGCATGTACTTCAACCCGTACGTGAGTTACGGGGTCAACGCGCCGGGCTACTTTGTCACGCCGAAGATTCAGTGGCACTTCGCCTCTTACGACCTGAGCCATATCGCGACCGGGCCGATTGCGGGCCAACCGCTGACGCCGGCAGGTCAGCCGAAGAACTTCACCGAATCGATCCCGACGCTCAGTTTCGACTCGGGTCTCGTGTTCGACCGCTCGGTGCGGCTCTTCGGCCAGGACTACATCCAGACGCTGGAACCGCGGCTTTACTACGTCTACACGCCGTATCACAACCAGAATTTCGCGCCGATCTTCGATACCGCCGAAGCCGACTTCGGTCTCGCCGAGATTTACACGCCGAACACGTTCGTCGGCAACGACCGGATCGCGGACGCAAACCGCATCACGGCGGGCCTCACGACGCGCTTCATCAACCCGGCGACGGGCGATGAACGTGCGCGTTTCGTCATCGCGCAGCAGTACTATTTCACGAGCCAGCGCGTCACGATCTCCGAGGATCAGCCGATCAACGAGGCCAAGCACTCGGACCTCATCGCGGGCGCGGCGATCAAGCTGGGAGCTGGTTTCGCCTCGGAAACCGCGTTCCAATATAATGTCGACAACAATCAGCTCGTGCGCTCGAGCATCGGCTTCGCGTTCAGCCCGGCCGACCGCAAGGTGATCAACGTCGGCTACCGCTACACGCGTTCCAACCAGACCACGCTCGTGAACGAGCCGATCAACCAGATCCTGGTGTCCGGCGAGTGGCCGCTCACGAATCGTCTCTATGCGGTCGCTCGTGTCAATTATGATCTTGCGAGTCATCGGCTCGTCGACGGCCTCGTGGGCTTCCAGTACGATGCCGACTGCTGGGCGCTTGGTTTCGGCGCGCAACGTTACGCTAATGGCGTCAACACCAGCGGTCAGCCCTCGTCCGGCACGCGCGTGCTCGCGCAGCTTACGTTCAAGGGCCTGTCGAACGTCGACAACGGCCTCGTCAGCGCGTTCCGCGCGAGCGTCCAGGGCTACCAGCCTCCGCCGCCAGCAGCGCCGCCGCTCGCCCGCTACAGCAACTACGAGTGAGCCTCGGGGAACGCAGGCGGACAAGGCATCCTCTAACACGCAGCTAAGAAGCAGTAAGGCGGCTCGCCAGAACCGCACGAGAAGCAGCATACGAACGGGCACGACCCGTATTTGATGGAGTATCTGTGGCAAACGTGAATATGTTTCGATCGACGGTAGTTGCAACAAGCGTGATCGCTGCCGCTCTGATCCTGAGTTCGCCGGCCGGTGCGCAGGCGTTGTCGAATGGCAGCAGTGCCCAAGTCACCGATTCGGTCGTCGCGATCGTCAACGACGGCGTCATTACGCGGCGCGAACTCGAAGACCGCTCGCGCCTCATCGCGCAGCGTCTGCAACAACAGAACGCGCCGGTGCCGCCCGCTGAACAATTGCAGCAGCAGGTGCTCGATCAGATGGTGCTCGAGCGCATTCAGTTGCAGCGCGCGAAGGAAGACAACATCGTCGTCGACGACGCCACCGTGAACCGCACGCTCGAGCGTCTTGCGCAGCAAAACCAGATGACGCTCGACGTCTACCGCTCGCGCATCGAGGCGCAAGGCGTGCCCTGGGCCACCTTCACGCGCGACGCCCGCACCGAACTCACGCTCTCCAAGCTGCGCGAAAAGGAAGTGGACAGCAAGATCACCGTGTCCGACGGCGAAGTGGCGAACTACATCGCCAGCCAGCGCGGTCCCGGCGCGCGCAACTCGAGCGATCTGCACCTGCAGCACATCATGTTCAAGCTGCCTTCCGACGCATCTTCCGCCGATGTCGCGAAGGTGCAGGCGCAAGCCGACGCGGTGCTTAAGCAAGCGCAAAACGGCGACGACTTCGCGAAACTTGCCAGGCAGAATTCGCAGGACACGGACGCAGGCAAGGGCGGCGACCTCGGCTTTCGCACGCCGGGCACGTTGCCGGCGGGCATCGTGTCGGCAGTGGCCACGCTGCGTCCCGGTCAGGTCGTGCCGACGCTTCTGCGCACCGACGGCGGCTTCGAGATCGTCAAGCTGGTCGAACGCCGCGCGAGCCAGGGCACCGCGGCCGATGCGCCGAAGCTCGTGCAGACGCACGTGCGTCACATTCTGCTGCGCGTGTCGGATGGCATGTCGGAACAATCCGCGCGCCAGAAGCTGCTCGACATCAAGCAGCAAGTGCTCTCGGGCGGCGATTTCGCGAACTTCGCGCGCACGTATTCGCAAGACGGTTCGGCCTCGCAAGGCGGCGATCTCGGCTGGATCAGCCCGGGCGAAACCGTGCCCGAGTTCGAACGCGCGATGAACAGTCTGCAGGACGACGCCGTGAGCGACCCGGTGCGCAGCGAATACGGCTATCACCTGATCCAGGTGCTGGGTCGGCGCGACGCGGAAGGGTCGGCCACGCAGCAGCTCGATATCGCGCGTCAGGCCATTGGTCAGCGCAAGGCGGAACAGGCGTACTCCGACTGGCTGCGCGAACTGCGTGACACCGCCTACGTGCAGTACAAGGGCATTGCGGCGCAAGCCCAGCAGTAAAAAAGCATGAACGCCGACACCCATCCGCTCGCCCCGGCGATCACCATCGCGATCACCACGGGCGAACCGGCGGGCGTCGGTCCGGAATTGACGGCGGCCGCCTTGCAGGAAGCGCACGCGCGCTGGCCGTTAGCGCGCTTCGTCGTGCTGGGCGACCGCGAGTTGCTCAAGGCACGCGCTGCGTCCTGGCCTGCCGCGCATGGTGGAATCGAGATCGAGCATCATGCGCTTGCCGCGCCCGCCGAGGCCGGCAAGCTGAACGCGGCCAACGGCCGTTACGTGCTGAATCTGCTCGATGCAGCCATCGACGGCGCGCTCGCAGGCCGGTTCGACGCCATCGTTACCGCACCGCTGCAAAAGAGCACGATCAACGACGCCGGCGTGCCTTTCACCGGCCACACCGAATATCTCGCCGAGCGCACGCATACGCCGCAAGTCGTGATGATGCTGGCGGGCACGGGCGAGCGGCCATTGCGCGTTGCGCTTGCCACCACGCATCTGCCGCTGAAGGACGTGTCCGCGGCACTGACCATCGACGGATTGGTCGAGACGCTGCGCATCATCGATCACGATCTGCGCGCGCATTTCGGCCTCGCCGCGCCGCGTATTCTCGTGACCGGGCTGAACCCGCATGCGGGCGAGAACGGTTATCTCGGCCGCGAGGAAATCGATGTCATCGCGCCCGCGCTCGAATGTGCTCGCGCGCTCGGTATCGACGCGCCGGGTCCGTATCCGGCGGATACTCTGTTTCAGCCGCGCTATCTGAAAGACGCCGATTGCGTGCTCGCGATGTTCCACGACCAGGGCTTGCCGGTACTGAAATTCGCAACCTTTGGCGAAGGCATCAATGTCACGCTGGGTTTGCCGATCATCCGCACTTCCGTCGATCACGGCACGGCGCTCGATCTCGCGGGCACGGGCCGCGCCGATGCGGGCAGCATGATCGCGGCCATCGACGCCGCCGTCACGATGGCGCGCCACAAGCACCGAGACAAGCGCGGCGTCTGAGCGTCGCGCGGTTCTTCATTCACATCAGTTTCAAAGGCGTCAGACCGATGTCCACCAGACACCAGGGCCATTTCGCGCGCAAGCGCTTCGGGCAGAACTTTCTCGTCGATCAGGGCGTGATCGATTCGATTGTCGATACGATCGCGCCGAAACACGGCGAACGCATGGTCGAAATTGGACCGGGTCTTGCCGCGCTGACCGAGCCGCTGATCGAACGGGTGGCCACGCCCGAGTCGCCGCTGCACGCAGTGGAACTCGACCGCGATCTGATCGGCCGGTTGGAAAAGCGCTTTGGCGAGCGTCTCGTCGTACATTCCGCCGATGCGCTCGAATTCGACTTCGGCTCGCTCGCGCTGGAAGGCGACAAGCCGACGCTGCGTATCGTCGGGAATCTACCGTACAACATTTCGAGTCCGCTCTTGTTCCACCTGACGAGCTTCGCGCCCAAGGTGATCGACCAGCACTTCATGCTGCAGGACGAAGTGGTCGATCGCATGATTGCCGAGCCCGCCAGCAAGGACTACGGCCGCCTGTCCGTGATGCTGCAATACCGCTACGTGATGGACAAGCTGATCGACGTGCCGCCCGAATCTTTCCAGCCGCCGCCGAAAGTGAATTCCGCGATCGTGCGGATGATTCCGTTCGCGCCGCACGAACTGCCCGTGGTGGATGAGGCGACCTTGAGTGAAGTCGTCAAGGCTGCTTTCGCGCAGCGTCGCAAGGTCCTGCGCAACAATCTCGGCGCGTATCGCGACCGAATCGACTTCGACGCGCTCGGCTTCGATCTCGCGCGTCGCGCCGAAGAAGTGCCGGTGGCGGAGTTCGTTGCGCTGGCACAAGCGCTCGTGCGGGCTTGAGTGTCATAGACATAGCGCGGCGCTCGAAACGTCCGAAAGCAGCCGCATGAGACGTTCGAGCCGCATGCGCTGGTCGCGATGCAGGCCGCGCGTCGCGCTGACCTGCTGCACGCGACTGCGCCAGTACGTCTGGCCGAACAGCGAATTCGCGCCTTCCTTCGACAGGACGCGTTCCAGATGCACGATCGCGGCATCGACTGTCTGCGTGGTGTAAGGGCTCGTTGCGCTCACTTGTTCTCCTCGTTCTGTTCGTTCTTCGGCGGATGCGAGTGAGTCATTGTGCAAGCCCGCAGGGACACATCGCGTCCCGAAGAAACGCGTTCCAACGCGACGCGATTCGTTCATTGCGGCTGCTATCATCGTCGCTCCGCGCGGTCATCGAGTACATCAAAAAGGAGGCAACGCCATGCGGTTCGTTCACGCGGCGGATATCCATCTGGACAGCCCGTTGCACGGTCTCGCCGCTTATGCCGACGCGCCCGCCGATCTCTTGCGCAACGCCACGCGCGACGCATTCACGAAGCTCGTCGATGTCGCGCTCGAAGAGGCGGTGGACTTCATGGTCATCGCGGGCGATCTCTACGACGGCACCTGGCGCGACTACAACACGGGCATCTTCTTTTGCCGCGAGATGGGGCGCTTGCGACGCGCGGGCATTCCGGTTTATGTGCTCTTCGGCAATCACGACGCCGAGAGCGAGATGACGAGCCAGTTGCAGCTGCCCGACAACGTGCACACGTTTTCGAGCAGAAAGCCGCAGACCTTTCGACTCGACGCCCTGAAGGTGGCGCTGCACGGCCACAGCTTCAAGGAAAAAGCGGTCACGACGAATCTCGTCACCGCGTATCCGCAGCCGGTCGAAGGCTACTTCAACATCGGCGTGTTGCATACCGCGCTCGAAGGCAGCGCGGCGCACGCGAGTTACGCGCCGTGCTCGATCGCCGAGTTGCACGCGCGGCAATATCGTTACTGGGCGCTTGGCCACGTGCACGATTTCGCCATCTGGCAAGAGGCCTCCACGATCGTGTTTCCTGGCAACTTGCAGGGCCGCAATATCCGCGAAACGGGCCGGCGCGGCGCGGTGATCGTCCACGTTTCGGAGACGGAAGAGGTGAGCGTCGAGCGGCTTTTCATCGATGTCTTGCGCTGGGAGTCCGTTATCGTCGATGCCAGCGAAGCCGTCACGCTCGATGACGTCGCGCTCGCGGTCGGACGCGCGCTCGATGCGCTCGTCGAATCCGCCGCGCAACCCGTGCCGCTCGCGGTGCGGGTGACCATCACCGGCGCGACCGAAGCGCATGGCGCGCTATTCGGTCTCGAAGCGCAACTGCGCGCCGAAGTGTTGGCGCAGATCGCGGCGATCAGCCACGACCGTCTGTGGCTGGAAAAAGTGAAGATCGCGACGCAGCCGATCGTGCATTCGAGCGCGGCGGGCGAACCGTTCGCCGGCGGCGCCGATGCGCTCGCCGACCTGCACGCCTTGTTGGTCGAAGCCGAGTCCGACCCGGAATTTCTAAGCATGTTGAAAGAGCGTTTGATCGGTCTGGCGTCACAGGCGCCGAGTGAATTACAAAAGTCGGTGCCCGAACTCGAATACGTGCGCAACGACGATCTCGCGCGGATCGTCGCCGAAGTGCGCTCCGGTCTGATCGCCCAACTCGCGGATGCGGAATAGGCTCATGCGCATCGGCAAGCTAGAACTGATTCGCTTTGGCAAGTTCACGGATCGCGTCATCGAATTTCCGGCGGCGCCGCAGGATTTTCACTTCATCGTCGGACCGAACGAGGCGGGCAAGTCGACCATCAAGACGGCGATTGCCGAATTGCTGTTCGGCATTCCGCAGCGCTCGCCGCTCGCGTTCGTGCATCCGCAGAGCGATCTGCAACTCGGCGCAACGCTGCAACTGAACGACGAGACGCTCGCGTTTCATCGCACCAAGAGCCGCAAGGCGTCGCTTGCCAAACCCAATGGCGACGCGCTCGCCACCGATGCGCTCGCGCCCTTCATCGGCACGGCGGACAAGAGCTTCTTCGAGCAGATGTACTGTCTCGGCCACGAAGGATTGATTGCGGGCGGACGAAGCATTCTCGATGCATCGAGCGATGTCGGGCAGGTGCTGTTTCAATCGGCTGCGGGCATTGCGAGTCTCGGCGCCGTGCGACAACGCCTGGCCGAGGAAGCGGACGCGCTCTGGGCCAAGCGCAAGTCAGGCGACCGCGCGTATTACATCGGCCTCAAGCAATTCGAGGAAGCCACGAGCGAACTAAAGATGGCAAGCGTGCGCACGACGCAATGGCGCAAGACATATACGGCGGTCGATGAAGCCGAGGAGCGCGGCCGCGCGCTCGAAACGCGTCGCGCGGAACTCGAAGCGAAACGCGGCAAGCTGGAGCGGATTCGCCGCGTCGCGCCGTATTTGAACGTGTGGCGCGAGAAGGCGGCCGAGCTTGCGGAACTCGGCGAAGTCACCGAGCTTCCCGCCGACGCCGAAGCTGTTTTGCAAAGCGCGCTGACACGGCTTGCATCGGCGCAAACCGCGCACGAGCTGCACGCGAAGGCGACGGCGCAACGTCAGGCGGAGCTGAACGAAATCCGTATCGACCACGCGTTGCTCGCGCTGGAAACCCGCATACGCGCGCTCGACACCACGCGTCATCGGTGCGCGCATCACGCGACCGACATCGCGCGACTCGAACACGATGTCGCCGCGCGCCTGCGCCAAGTCGCGCAGGATTGCGCGGAACTCGGCTGGCCGCAAAACGAAGCGGGCGCGCGTCAGGCGCTGCCCGGACAGCTTGCGTTGCAGACGGTCACGAGCCTGATGCGCGAACGCGGCACGTTGGAGACGGCGGCGCGCAATGCGGCGCGCTCGGTCGATGAAACGCTCGCCCAGATCGGGACATTGAAGGCGCGACTTGGCGGCATCGCCGAGGGCGAGGTCTCGCAGGAGTTGCGTCGCGCGCTGCGGCAGGCGCAGAAGTATCGCGAAACGGGCGCGGCGCAAGACCGTCTCGGCGACGCGCGCCGCGAAGCCGCGCAAGCGCTCGAAGCGGGCCTTGCATCGCTTGGCCAATGGTCGCGGCCAATTGCCGAACTGCAAGCGATGAACTTGCCGTCGATCGAGCGTATCGCCATCTTGCGCAGCGAGCGGCAGGAGTTCGCGCTTCGGCTGACGCGCGCCGCCGATCGCATGAACGAAGCGCACGACGCGCTGCACGCCACGCAAACCGAACTCGCCGATTTCACGCAGACGCATGATGTCGTCACGGGCGATCAGGTTCGCGGAGCTCGCGAGACGCGCGATGCCGCGTGGCACGCGCTCAAGAGTGGCGCGACGCCGCTCGATTCGGGCGCGCCGCTTTTCGAGACGGCGATGCACACCGCCGATGACCTTGCCGACCGCAGACTCGATTCCATCGGACAAGCCACGCAGTTCAGCGCGTTGCAGCGGCGCGTGGCGGTCGATCAGGAAACCCTCGCACGAAGGCAACGCAGCGCGGACGAAGCCGCAAAAGCGCTCGCGGACGTCGATGCGGCGTGGCACGCGCTCGCATCACAAAGTCAGATCGCGGAGATGGCGCTCGACGACGTCCCTTCATGGCTCACGCGTCGCGAGCACGTAATCGAGGCGGCGCGCACGCTTGCCCGGCGCGCGGAAGAGTTCGAGCGCGAAAGCGCCGAAGCGGCCACGCGCCATGAAGACCTCGCGCGGCATTTGCCGTTGGCGGAAGCCACCGCCGACTTTGACGCGCTCTGCGACGCCGCCGAAGCGCATATCGGCGCCATCGACGAAGCGGTGATCGAACGGCGTCATATCGTCGGGCAACTCGACGAAGCGCAAGCGGAACTGGTCACGCGGCAGAACACGGCCAAGGCCGCTGCGCTTGCCTTCGAGCGATGGCAAGCCGAATGGTCGCAAGCCGCGGCGAAAGCGGGCGTGGCGGCTGCGGCGGACTCGCAGGCGGCGGCCGAATTGGCCATTGGTATCGTCCACAAGATCGGCGAACAGCTCGTGCAGATCGACGCCATTCGCCACGGACAGATCGACGCCATGCGCGCGGCGCTCGCCTCGTTCGAGTCCGATGCAAGGCAGCTCGCGCTTGAACTCGATGGCACGAACCATGTGCGTGAGCCCGGCGCAATCGCGGCCGAACTCTCGGCGCGGCTCGATACCGCGTGCGCGGCGCGTGCCGATGCCGAGCGTCTGAAGAAGGAACTGGCATCGGCGAGCGAGCAGGTGAGCCGCGCCGAGGCGGGCGTCGAGGAAGCGAAGTCGGCGCTGCGTCCGCTTTACGAGCGGGCCCGCGTGGACAGCGCGGAGTTGCTCGCGCCGCTCATCGGCAAGTCGCAGAAGAAGCGCGCGTTGCTCGCCGCGATCGATGCCGCGCGCGACGCGCTGATCCAAGGTGGCGACGGCCTCGCGCTCGACGTTCTGATCGCGGAAGTGGAGGGCGCGGACCTGTCCGGTCTGCACGGCGAACTGTCGCTGATCGGCGCGGCGCTCGGCGATTCCGTGAAAGCATCGAGCGAACTGGCGACGGAGCTCGATGCCGCGCGCCGCGAACTCAACGCGATCTCGGGCGAAGGCAACGCCGCGCGCGCCGAAGCGAAGCGGCAGGAAGCGCTATCCGTCATGGCCGATGCCGCCGAGCGCTTCGTCAAGGTGGAGACGGCATCTACGCTCCTGAAGTGGGCGATCGACCGATACCGCGAACGCCGTCAAGGCCCGATGCTCACGCGCGCAAGCACGATTTTCTCGGAGCTCACGCTCGGCGCGTTCTCGCGGCTCGCCGTGGATTACGACCGCCAGCCGATGGCGCTCGCCGCCATTCGCGAGAGCGGCGAACACGTCGAGATCACCGGCATGAGCGAAGGCACGCGCGATCAGCTTTATCTCGCGCTGCGTCTGGCTGCGTTGGAGGAGCATGCCGAGAAGGCGTCGCCGCTACCGTTCGTGGCCGACGATCTCTTCATCAATTTCGACGACGGCCGCGCGCGCGCCGGCCTGCGCGTCTTGAGCGCAATCGCGATGCACACGCAGGTGATTTTTTTGAGCCATCACGATCATCTCGTGGACATGGTGCGCGAAGTGTTCGGACCGAAGGTCAACGTGCACTTCATGCGCTAGGCGGTTTCACTCGCACGCGCGTACCGAGCCGCGAGCTTGCGGAAGTCGTCCGCGAATTCGTCGCGCAGCGTTTGCGGCGCGAGAATCTCGACACCCGCGCCGAGCGCGCGCAGCCACCAGCGCAGCTTGAGGCTCGGCGTCACCGTGCCGGTCACCTTCATGCGGCCGTCGGGCAGCATGTCGATATGCTGATCTTTCGACATCGGCGACTCGCGTAGCTGGTTGCCCGAACTGCCTTCGAACGCGAGTTCGAGGCGCACGGGCGGCTCGGGCAGAAAGTCGAAGACCTGCTGCGTCTCGATGTACTTGCGCAGCTTGAAGTCTTCGGGATACGTGAAGGACTCGCCCGACTCGGACACCGAACGAATGCGGTCCAGCCTGTACAGCGCGCGCACCCATTCCTTTTCGCCTTTTTCCGGGCGCGGCGCACGGCCCGGGTCCTGCGCGACCATGTACATCACGCCAGCGGATTCGACGAGCGCGAGCGGCCAGAGCGTCCTGGTTTTTGGCGCGTCGCCTTGCTCGCCTTTGTACGCGGCGCGGTACTGCACGAGCAGTTCGCGCTCGAAGAAAGTCGCTGTCGCCACGGCCTGAAAGATGTCCGGACGCAGCTTTGGACGAATCAGCGTGAAGGCGCCATCGACGGAATCGATCTTGTCCGCCCACGCGCGGTAGATGCGGCTGTCCGCCTTTTCCTGCGAGAGCCGCGCTTCGGCTGCCTTGAAGAGCGGGTCGATGTCGCGCGTGACCGCGTTCGGCAGCTTGTTGCCGGCAAAGCGCTGCAGGATGTGAAACGCCACCGCTTCCGATGCGCTCATCAAGCCGACGCCTTCCTGCAGACCATGCAGCCATGGCTTGCGTTGCCAGAGCAGTTCGCGGCCATTTTGCATCGACATGACGCGCGATTCGGCTTCGAGCGCGGTGAGATGCCGCTGCACTTTTTTCGTGTATCCAACGCGATGCCCGCGCTCTTCGAGACGACGGCGAATTTCGGGTGTGGAGAGCCACGCGAGCGCGTCGCGTTCGGTTGGCAGCACGCGGAGAATGGCTTCGTCGAGGCTCGAGGTCATGACGGTGCGTTGGGTTGGAAGCGGAGAGGTTTGATTATAGGCAGCATTAGGACAGAGGATGTCTCGAACGGTCGAGCGCTGTTTAGGATTGTTCTAGTGACGTTTCGCGCGGCGAGCGGAAAGAATGCCCACGTTTAAACGAGCGTCGAGGAGCATTCAGAAGCATGAGCAAACGAGAGCAAGCCAACGAGAAGCTTTTACAAAAGCTCAAAGGCCGGACAACACATGCCATCCAGCGGTATTTCTTCTCGCACGGCGTGTGCGTGAGCCGGTTGGACATTCATCGCGCGATGCGGCTGCCGGAACATGAACCGACTTTTCTCGCGCTGAGACCTTCGTTTGCGCAGGTCAACGAAGCGATCGGTTTGCTGGGCGATATCGGATCGTTGTCACTTCCGTCGAAGGAAAAGTCGATGCGCGCGGTGTGCGAGATCGAAGCGCGGTTGCAAGAGCGGCACGGCGCGGTCGACGGATTGGATGCGGCGCTCGCGCGACTCGATGTGGCCATGCGTTCGGTGCCAGCCCAGCCAAAGCTCTGGCCTCATGCAGCGTGGGGCCTGTTATTGCTGATGATGGCTACATCGAGTGGCCATTCGCGCTCGCCGGACTGATCGTGTTCGGCGCCGGACTTGGCAAGCACTTGAAGTACAAGCGGCGCCGTGCAGACGCGGATCGCGCTGTGAGCGAGGCCAACGCGAATTTTGAATCGGTAGCGGCGCTTGAGTTGACGCCAAGGGTCGAATTGCTCGAACGATGAAGACTAGTGCTGGTGCGAAGCCAGCGAAGAAAAAGGAAAGGGCCGCGCTAAGCGCGGCCCTTCGATTTCTTTGGTAGGCCGTACGGGATTCGAACCTGTGACCAACGGATTAAAAGTCCGCTGCTCTACCAGCTGAGCTAACGACCCAAAGAGGCGAAATTATAATCGGCCGTTTCGGATTCTGTCAAGGCAGCGCGGGCTGCGCGCGCATCGACGAAACAAAGAAAAACGCCCGCGGCGCAACGGCCCGCGGGCATTCGTCTCGAGAGGCGCGAAACCCGAAAGCTTCGCTCGATGCTTCGATGCTTCTTGTCACTTCACCTGCGACATCTTGCTCTGCGCCGACTGTGCGACTTCAGTGCCGGAGTACTGCGAGATGATCTGCTGCAGCGTCTGTTTTGCAGCCGCTTTCTGACCCTGTTCGATCTGGTTATTCGCGATTGCGAGCAACGCCTCAGGCGCTCGCGGATGCGTTGGGTACGTCTTCACCAGATTCTGCCAGACCGCAGTCGATCCCTTGTAGTCGCGCTGCGCATACAGCGCGTTGCCGAGCCAATACTGCGCGGTCGGCTGATACGGGCTCTGCGGATACTTCGAGACGAATGCCTTGAACGAAGTCGCGGCATTCTTGTAGTCACCGTTGCGGAACTCGGTCGATGCCGCGTTGAACGCTTCCGTCTCGCCAGGTTGCACGGCGCCCGATACGCCGTCGATAGTCTGCTGCTGCGGCTCGAACTTCTTCAAGCGCGTATCGAGGTCGGCGTAATAGTCTTTCTGCTGCTTCTGCAGCGTGGCAACCTGATTGCCCAGATCCTCGTTCTGCCCTCGAAGCGTCGCGACCTGCTGATTAAGCTGATCGATACGATTCGACTGATCGAGGATCGTGCGCTGCGCGGCGGACAACTGGTTGCCCAGACTGTCCGTCTTCGTGCGCAGATCGAGTACGGCCTTGCGCGCTTCGTTGTCGTCGAAGACGCCAGCGTGCGCGGGCACGGCAAGTATCGTCGAACCTGCGACGCACGCGGCTGCGGCAAGGCGCAGCAAGGAAAAGCGATACAACATAGGGCAACTCACCCGTGACTAAGTTATGTTACGTGGACTACTGCTATTGCTGCTGTTATTGCTGGTAGGCGAGATCCGCACGGCGGTTCTGGGCGTACGACGAATCGTCGTGACCCGTCGCCATCGGCTTTTCCTTGCCGAGGCTCACGGCTTCCATTTGCGAATCGGCAACGCCCATCAACGACATGGCGCGACGCACGGCTTCCGCACGCTTCTGACCAAGCGCCAGGTTGTACTCGCTCGTGCCGCGCTCGTCGGTGTTGCCTTGAATCAGGACGTGACGTTCCGGGTGGCTCTTCAGGTACGTCGAGTGTTGTTGCAGCAGCGGCTGATAGTCGTCCTTCACGGCGTAGCTGTCGAAGTCGAAGAAGATGCTGCGCTTGGCGAGCGGGCTGTTCGGGTCGTTCAGCGGGTCGATGTTGACCTGCTTGACGTCCGTCGGGTTCGGCTGCGTGCCGACCGAGCCCTTGTTCGCGCCTTCATCGAGCTTCACGCCCGAGTGACAAGCTGCCAATGCGCCGACCATCGCAACTGCCAGGCCGATACGAAGTTTCGACATCATGGTACCTCTCCTTGTGTTGTAGCTGAACGTTGTATTTGAACGTGTTTGCTGAACTTACTGCATGAACGGACCCCAGGACGGCTCGCGCACCACACCGCCCTGTACGGACAAGACTTGCCGCGTACGACCATCGGTCGATACGGCTGCCAACACGCCACGTCCGTTCACTTGGGTGGCGTAGAGGATGTACTGACCATTCGCCGCGAAGCTCGGCGATTCGTCATGCGTCGTGTCGGTTAGCCCCGTCGCCGTGCCGGACCCGAGGTCCTGCAAATACAGCTTGAAGCCGCCACCGGTGCGCGAAATGTACGCGAGTTGCTTGCCGTCCGGACTCACGCGCGGGCTTGTGTTGTAGCTGCCCGTAAACGTAACCCGCTGGGCCGCGCCGGCGTTTTCACCCGCCGCCGGCATCTTGTAGATCTGCGGTTGGCCGCCGCGATCGCTCGTAAAGTAAATGGAGTTGCCATCGGGCGAGAAGGCCGGCTCGGTATCGATGGAACTGCCTTGTGTCAGACGACGCAGGCCAGAGCCGTCCGCGTTGACTTCGAAAACCTGCGTATTGCCGGTGCGCGACAAGGCCACGGCCAGCTTGCTGCCGTCAGGCGACCACGCCGGCGCACTGTTGTTGCCCTTCTGATTCGATACGACCACGCGCCGCCCGGTCGGCAGATCGTGGATGTAGACCACCGGCTTCTTCTTTTCGAACGACACGTAGGCGACCTTCGTGCCGTCCGGCGACCATGCCGGCGAAATGATCGGCTCCGGGCTGGAAAGGGCGATCTTCGCGTCCTGACCGTCCGAGTCCGAAATCTGCAATTGGTAGCGTCCGCCCGTCTGAATGACGTAGGACAGACGGGTTGCGAATACGCCGCGGCCACCGAGCAACTTGGCGTAGATGTAGTCCGCGATCTTGTGTGCGCTCATGCGCAGGCCGCTTTCGGCGGAAACGAGCGACAAACCGCCGAGGTTCTGCTGCTTGACCGTGTCGTAGAGACGGAAGCGCACTTCGTACTGGCCGTTCGGCAGCTTGTTGACGCTACCCGATACGAACGCGTCCGCGCCCTTGGCTTTCCATGCGCCGAGATCGACGGAATCGGTCTCGGAAACCGGCGTGCCGCCCGCGTCGATATTCGTGAATTTGCCGCTTCTCTGCAGGTCCTGACGAATGATCGCGCTGACCTGTTGCGGTGAGCTGCCCTCATTGGCGAAGTTGGCCGTGGCGATCGGAAACTGGGTAGAACCGACGCCAGTCACGAGCACGTTCAACTGGGCATGTGCGGCGGTACCGGCGGCGATCAGACAGGATGCGACCAGCGTTTTCAAGCCAAGCTTCTTCATCAAACTCATGCTGTATTCGTTCCAGAAAAATGCGTTTTCAAGTGACCCGAGACTGCAGAAACAGACCCCCGATTGCACGATTCGTTCCCGTGCGGCAACGGTCTCGCGCTTTGCAGTGATCCCGCGCAATCAACTGCCAGCCGGGCGCAGCGTGATCGTAAATGACCCTGGCGCCTGGTCGTTAATGTCCTTCGGCATGGGATCGGAGCGCTGCACCGCGCGCAACGCGGCAGCGTCCCACTGCTCGTTGCCGCTCGACCGCGTAATGGTCGCCGAAAGCAGCGTGCCCGAAGGCGCGCAGCGCACCGACACGACCGTTTCCAGCCCGGACGTTTCGCCCGACCAGATGATATTCGGCCGCACGCGACGCTGCACCTTCTCGGCATAGCCCGCCGACGCCGCGTTGCCGCCCGCGCCCTTGCCGGTGCCACCCTTGGCCAGCCCTTCGCCGCTCGAATTCGTGCCGCCGCCGAGCTGCCCTTGCAGCTGCGCGAGGCGCGACTTGCGTTCGGCATCGACCTTCGCCTTCGCTTCCGCATCCGCCTTGGCTTTTGCCTGCGCCGCGGCCTTGGCCTTGGCTTGCGCATCGGCTTTTGCCTTGGCTTCGGCATCGGTTTTCGCCTTGGCTTCCTTCTGTTCCTGAAGCTGCTCGGCCTTTTGCGCTTCGGCTTGTTGCTGCTGACGCGCCTTGTCCTGTTGCAGCTTCGCCTGCTGTTGCTTTTGCAGGTCGGCCTGACGTTGCTGTTCGATCTGCTTCTGCTTGTCCTGCATGGCCTTCTGCGCGGCGGGGGGGGGGGGGGGGGGGGGGGGGGGGGGGGGGTGGGGGGGGGGGGGGGGGGGGGGGGGGGGGGGGGGGGGGGGGGGGGGGGGGGGGGGGGGGGGGGGGGGGGGTGGGGGGGGGGG
>NZ_JALQDB010000017.1:0-44871 GCF_023631465.1 Caballeronia sp. GAWG1-1 | reverse complement strand
CCCTTGTCCTGTTCCTGCTACCCCTGCTGTTGCTTTGGCAGGACCGCGTGACGTTCCTGTTCCATCTCGTTCTGCTTGTCCGGCATGGCGTTCTGCGGGGCGGCCCCCGCGGCGGCCTGAGCGGCGACTTGCTGCTGGCGCTTCGCTTCGGCTTCCTGCTGCGCCAATTCCTGCTGGCGGCGCTGCTCGGCCAATTGTGCATCGCGTGCGGCGGCTTCCTGCTTACGCTTCTTTTCCTGCAGCGCGATGTCGGCGTCCTCGTCCTTCGCGGGCGGCGGCGCAGGCTGCGGCTTCACGGCCACGGGCGGCGGGGGCGCGACGCGCGGCGTGGGAGCAGGCGTGTCGGGAATCTCGGTCCACAGTTCCGCCTCGGCTCCGGCGGGGGTGTTGTTCTGCCAGTTGATGCCGTGATATAGCAGCCAGCCAAGCAGCAAGTGCATGACGGCGGCGAGCGCGAAAGCGCGGCCCGTACCGCGTTCGCGCGGCGGGCGGATGGGTCGCGCTGATGAGCCGCGCGTCTGCCGGTTCTGCAAAAGGGTCATTGCGATTTGACGAGCAATCCGACGCGCTTCACGCCGCGCGCCTTCATATCGGACATCACGTTCATGACGACTTCATACTTCACGGTCTTGTCCGCCGCGATGACGACGGGTTGATCCGGATGCGACTCCTGACGATTCAGCACGAACGTGTTCAGGTCGTCCTTGGTCATTCTCTGCTCTTGCGTCGCGCCGCCTTCTTCCTTGTAGCGCACGTTCATGCTGCCGTCGGCCTTGATGTTGATGACGAGCGGCGGCTGCTGTTCCTGTGGCTGCGCGTTGCCGACGGTCGGCAAGTTGATGATCGAAGGCGACACGAGCGGCGCCGTCACCATGAAGATGACGAGCAACACGAGCATCACGTCGATATACGGCACGACATTGATGTCGGCCATGGCGCGGCGCGAACTGCCGCGCATGCTGGAACGGGACGAGCCTGCCATCGTGACTCCTTAGTGCGCCTGACGCTGCAAGATGTTCGAGAACTCTTCGATGAAGGTCTCGAAGCGGATCGCCAGGCGGTCGATATCGTGAGCGTAGCGGTTGTAAGCGACCACGGCGGGAATCGCGGCGAAGAGGCCGATCGCGGTCGCGACGAGCGCTTCGGCGATGCCGGGCGCCACGTTGGCGAGCGTCGCCTGCTGTACGTTTGCGAGGCCGCGGAACGAATTCATGATGCCCCAGACCGTGCCGAACAAACCGATATACGGACTGACCGAGCCGACCGATGCAAGAAACGCGAGATTCGCTTCGAGCACGTCCATTTCACGCTGAAAGGCAGCCCGCATGGCGCGGCGCGAACCGTCGAGAATCGCGCCCGGATCGGTGATGCGGCGCTCCTTGCCCTTCAAGAACTCGCGCATGCCCGATTCGAAGATACGCTCGAGCGCGCCGATGGTGTGACGGTTGTTCGCCGCGCTTTGATACAGCGCCTGCAGGTCGCCGCCGGACCAGAAATCGCGTTCGAAACGCTCGGTTTGCGCGCGCGCGCGCCGAATGGCGAACCACTTGCGGAAGATGAAAGTCCACGACAGCAGCGAGAGCAGAAGCAGCAGGGCCATGACGGCCTGCGCGAGCAGGCTCGCATGAATGACGAGAGATACGATCGACAAGTCTTGTGTGTTGTTCATAAAAGTCCGCTGCTTCCACCTGCTATTAGCTGCTATTTACGTCCGGAAAAGGGGCTTCCGGTCAAAGGCGCGTCAGGCTTTCGTGACCGCGACATCAATAAAACGAAAGCCGCCTCGTGGCCGGCTCTTGCTCGTGAAGCGTTCAGACCGGGTGCGCGCGATGCTCGTCCGCGGCAAGCACGACCTGCCCGGCATGAGGACCGCGCCTCAATCCTTCGAGAACTCGTTCGGGAATACCGGCGGGGCGAATCGTTGCGCGATCCACCGAAGCGACGCGAATATCGCCGCTTGCAAGAAGAACCGCGTCACGCCACGCTTCCTGATGAAAATCCACCGATGCGCGCCCGAGCCGCGCGATACGGCTCACGATGCGAATGGAGTCGTCCAGGCGCGCGGGAGCCGAATAATCGACGGATGTTCTTCTCACGACGAACACGATGCCGGCCGATTCGGCCAGCCGCTGCTGGTCGATACCGCACGCGCGCAGCCATTCGGTGCGCGCACGCTCGAAGAACTTCAGGTAGTTCGCGTAGAAGACGATGCCGCCTGCGTCGGTGTCCTCGTAGTACACCCGAATCGGCCATTCGAAATTCAACGAATCACTCACCTTTGCGCCGCCCCGCTCGCGCGGAGGCTTTTGGACCCGCTCCGGCTCGCTTTTTGACAAATAAACATCCGCGGCATTTTACCGGAAGCGGAAGTTGGGCCACCAAATACAGTCGATTCCTCTTACGAGCCGCGGTGTATTTGCAACGGTCCGAAGGTTTGGGCCACGGGCATGAGTTCGATCGCGTTGATATTCACGTGCGCGGGGCGCGTCGCAATCCAGTAGATGGCGTCGGCGATATCCTCGGCGGTGAGCGGCTGCACGTCCTTGTAGACGGCGCTGGCCTTGTCGTCGTCGCCCTTGAAGCGCACGTTGGAGAACTCGGTGCCGCCGCACAGGCCCGGCTCGATATCCGTCACGCGCAACGCGGTTCCGGCAAGGTCGGCGCGCAGGTTCAGGCTGAATTGCCGCACGAACGCCTTGGTCGCGCCGTACACGTTGCCGCCCGGATACGGGTACGACGCCGCGACCGAACCGAGGTTGAACACGTGACCGCGATTGCGCGCCACCATGCCGGGGAGGACGGCATGCGTGACATCGACGAGTCCCATGCAGTTGGTGTCGATCATGTTCTTCCAGTCGTCGAGACTCGCGCGTTGTGCCGGTTCGAGGCCGAGCGCGAGGCCCGCGTTGTTGACCAGCACGTCGATCTGGGCGAACGATTCGGGCAGCGAGGCGATGGCGCTCTTGATGGCGTTGCTGTCGCGGACGTCGAGTTCGACTGGCAAGAGCGAGTCGCCGAGTTCCTTCGATAGCGCGGCGAGCCGGTCTTTACGGCGCGCGGCCGCGACGACGCGATGGCCGCCCTTGACGAAAGTGCGGGCAATGGCTGCGCCGAAGCCGGCAGAGGCGCCGGTGACGAATACGATCATGAGCGGGCTCCGGAAAGTGGGGGGTTGGGCTGTGCCGGAGCGCGCGCGGACACACGACCGGCAACGGCGCACAGAGTACTTCCAATGATGTGATGCGGCAAGCAACTGCAAACCCGAACGATCGTGCGTTTTAAGCGTTTCGCAGATGCTCGCCAAGTTGCCTAAACCCGGCCGCACCATTACACTACAACGCTCAAACCCCGCGTGACTGGCGATAGAATCTTCGGATTCAAGGTGGAACGACCCACTAGGAAGCGCGGAGTGTCGTTTTGCCGTTCGCCTGGGCAGCTGAGATCCGCGCGCCGTCGCTGCGTTGCCGGTGGCTGTCCGTTCCGCGAACCCGGATTCTTCCCTCATCCGTCGCGTGTGGACCCGTCTGGCGTCCTGCGTCTTCCTTGCGTTTTGCGTTCGTGCTTCGAACGCATCGTCACGCGCGATCCGGTCAACCTGTTTTGATCTCACGGAAAACGTATGTTTGACAGAGCCGAAAGTACCCTCGCCAAGGTCGATCCCGAACTGCTCAAAGCGATCGAGCAGGAAAATCGCCGTCAGGAAGATCACATCGAGTTGATCGCCTCGGAAAACTACACGAGCCCGGCCGTCATGGCCGCGCAAGGCTCGCAACTCACCAACAAATACGCCGAAGGCTATCCCGGCAAGCGCTACTACGGCGGTTGCGAATACGTGGATATCGTCGAGCAACTGGCAATTGACCGCGTCAAGCAACTGTTCGGCGCCGAAGCCGCGAACGTGCAGCCGAACTCCGGTTCGCAGGCCAACCAGGGCGTGTTCTTCGCCGTGCTGAAGCCGGGCGACACGATCATGGGCATGAGCCTCGCCGAAGGCGGCCACCTGACGCACGGTTCGCCCGTCAACATGTCGGGCAAGTGGTTCAACGTCGTGAGCTACGGCCTGAACGAAGCCGAAGACATCGACTACGAAAAGACCGAAGCGCTCGCCAAGGAGCACAAGCCGAAGCTGATCGTCGCGGGCGCGTCGGCGTTCGCGCTGCGTATCGATTTCGAGCGCCTGTCGCAGATCGCGAAGAGTGTCGGCGCTTACTTCATGGTCGACATGGCGCATTACGCGGGTCTCGTCGCGGCAGGCGTCTATCCGAATCCCGTTCCGCACGCGGACTTCGTGACCACGACCACGCACAAGAGCCTGCGCGGGCCGCGCGGCGGCGTGATCCTCATGAAGGCCGAATTCGAGAAACAGATCAACTCGGCCATTTTCCCGGGCATTCAGGGCGGTCCGCTCATGCACGTGATCGCGGCGAAGGCCGTCGCGTTCAAGGAAGCGCTGACGCCGGAGTTCAAGACGTATCAGCAGCAAGTGGTCGATAACGCGCGCGTGCTGGCCGAAACGCTCGTCAAGCGCGGTCTGCGTATCGTCTCGGGCCGCACGGAAAGCCACGTCATGCTGGTCGATCTGCGCGCGAAGAAGATCACCGGCAAGGCGGCCGAAGCCGCGCTCGGCGCCGCGCACATCACAGTCAACAAGAACGCCATTCCGAACGATCCGGAGAAGCCGTTCGTCACGAGCGGCGTGCGTCTCGGTTCGCCCGCCATGACCACGCGCGGTTTCGGCGTGAAGGAAGCGGAGCAGGTTGGCAATTTGATTGCGGACGTGCTCGACGCACCGGAAGACCAGGCGAACCTCGAGCGCGTGCGCGCTCAAGTGACCGAGCTGACCAAGCGTTTCCCGGTCTATCGCTGATATTCGAACCGAGCCAGGAACCAAGCCCCGATGCGCTGCCCCTTCTGCCGACACGAAGACACCCAGGTCGTGGATTCTCGCGTGTCGGAGGACGGCGCAGCCATCCGGCGGCGGCGACGCTGTCCATCCTGCGACAAGCGTTTCACCACGTATGAGCGCGTCGAACTGGCGCTGCCGTCGGTCGTGAAGAAAGACGGCAGCCGCACCGAGTTCGATCGCCGCAAGATCGTCGCGAGCATGAAGCTGGCGCTGCGCAAGCGGCCGGTTGCGGCGGACGCCATCGAGGCAGCCGTCGCGCGCATCGAATATCAATTGCTTGGCAGCGGCGAGCGCGAAGTGCAGAGCGAACGTCTCGGCGAACTCGTGATGAACGAGTTGCGGCAGCTCGACACCATCGCTTATGTACGGTTCGCGTCGGTCTACAAGCGTTTCGAAGACGTGTCCGAGTTCGAGGACGTGCTCGAGGAATTCCGCCGCGCCGCGCCCAAGAAGACCACTTCCCGCAAGCGCTGATTGCGCGTCTGTACCGAGCATCTTTCCCCCAGTCGATCTTTTGCCCTCGGGCAGTGTGCCCCGTGCGAACGCGCGTGAACACTCGTCCATTCGGCTAATGGCGGCGCGCGTTCCTTATCGCTAGATTGAGCATTCGTTCAACTCGTCGATAAGGCATGCAGATGAGCCGCTTCTCGAATTCCGGTTTCACACTCGTCGAACTTTGCGTGGTGCTTGCCGTGATGGCGATCCTCGCGACTTTCGCCACGCCTTCGTTTCTCTCCTGGCAGGCACGCGATCAGATCGATGCCCGCGCGCGCTCGCTTTTCTCGACGCTTTCGCTCGCGCGGGCCGAATCGCTCAAACGCGGCGCGCGCGTCACGCTATGCCGCGTCGATGCGAGCCGGCATTGCCTCGCGGCGGGCAAGGCTTGCGACGCGGGTATCGCGGACTGGTCGTGCGGCTGGGGCCTCTTCGTCGATAAAGACGGCGCGCTGACGCTCTTGCGCTTGCAGCCGGCGATGACATCGGTCGCCATTGCGGGCGCATCGACGGATCTTTCGTTCACGCCGCCGATGGGCCAAGTGATCGGCGGCTTCCGTAGCTTCGATTTCGGCCCGCGCAGCGCGGATGCCAACGCGAATGCGTCGTCGCGGCGCTGCATTCGATTGGCTGCGGGCGGGCGTGCGCGCATGACTCAAGGCGCTTGCGGAGCATCGGCATGAACGCGCGATCGGTCATGCCGAGCATCAGGCGCGGCGGGCGCACTCGTTCCGTTCGCCCGCGCGGCGATTCGCTGATCGAGGTGATGATCGCCCTGTCGATCGCGGCGGTCACGGCGCTCGGACTCGTCGCCATGCAAAGCGGGCTGGCAAAAGCCGAACGAACGGCGCTATTGAGCGAACGCGCGGCACTGATTGCCGACTCCATCGGCGAGGCAACGCGTGGCAGCGCGGATAGCTCGGCCATGTTGTCGAGGTGGCGGGCGAGGGCGGCTGTATTGCTGCCCGATGGAGACATCGCCATCTCGGATCGCGGCAACGGCGTGCAGGTCGCAACCGTCAGCTGGCATGTCGCGGAAGGCGCGGAGCCTTGTCCCGAACCGCAGGCGCGACCGCACACGTCATGCATCGCGATGGCCTTTGCACGATGAACACGCGGCTCATTCATTCACGCGGCCACACGCTGCTCGAACTTTCGATTGCGCTTGCGCTCGGGCTGTTGATCCTGGCCGCGTCGCTGTCGGTTTATCGCGCTCAGCGTGCGGGCTTCGAACGTGCCGCCGATGCCGCGCACATTCACGATGCCGGCGTCGGCGCGCTCGATCTCGTCGCTCAACAAGTGCAGATGGCCGGCTTTTCGACCGCGGGCGTGACCGACGCGCCGCTCTTCGGCTGTTCGCAGGGGCGTGTGACTGGCGCGGAGACGTCGGCGTCGTGCGAGTCGCTCGCGAGTCACTCGGACGGTCTGCAGGTCCGCTACGCGGCCGACACGGTTTCGACGTGGCCATCGACGAGCGGCACGCCGACCGACTGCATCGGCCAGACGGTTTCGGATGCGTTCGTCTTCAACCGCTATTACGCGAAGCCCAGCACGTCGAGCGGCGAGCCGGAGCTTTATTGCGAGGGCGGGGGTCGTCAGGCGCAACCGCTGGTCGAGGGTGTCGAACGGATGCGTGTCGTCTACTGGATCGCGGGTGCGCCGGCCGCGCTCGACGCGTCGGCCATCGCGCGCGAACGCTGGCCGGATGTCTACGCCGCCGAGGTTTGCGTGCTCGTGCGTGGCGCGGCGATTCAGGCGAAACGTCGGGCGAACTATGTCGATTGCGATGGCGCACCAGCCGTCAGCGATGACGGACGCACGCGCATGGCCTTCTGGCGCACGGTTGGCATACGCAACGCGCGAGGCGCGTCGTGAGGCGGCGCGCGCGTTCGCGCGGCACGGTGCTGCCTATCGTCCTCTTGCTCGCCGCGATGATGCTCGTGACCGCCAGCGCCTGGCTGCAAGCCTCGCTCGTCGCGACCCGCACGGCCGTGTCGGCGCGCGAGCGGATGCAGGCGTTTCATGCGGCCGACAGCGCGTTGGTCCGCTGCGTTCGCATGATTGCCGATGCGCCCGGCGTGACGAGTTCGGGCGCGCAGGAGCCCGTGGGCTGGCGCAGCAAGGCGTCGTTCGAAGGAGCGTCGGCCGTCGCCATCGAGCTGTTTGGCGACTGGCCGTATGCGCGCCGCGCGCCGCAATGTCTGATCGAAACTTGGTCGCATACGGACCAGGCGGTGGCGGTGACGTCGTATCTCGTGACGGCGCGTGGCTTCGGCGCATCGCCTGAGACCGAGGCGTGGCTGCAATCAAGAATCGATGGCGCGACCCGACATTGGCGGCGCGTCGTAGCGAAGCCGTTTTGAGGACGAACCATGAAGGACAAGGGCTTTACGCTGCTGGAATTGATCATCGCGCTCTGCATCGTGGCGATTATCGCGACGTTCGCGGTGCCTGCGTATCGGCAGCACGTGGCGAAGGCGCATCGGCTGGATGCGGCGGCGGCGTCGATGCGCGCCGTGCAATACATCGAATGTACGCGGCTCGCGCAGTCGGCGACGGATGCAGTGACGCTTTCCGCCGGCATGGATCAGGCGCCGTCGAGCGGTGCGCCGGTTTATCGGCTTGCGGTGCTGCCGGAATCGGCGACGAATGGCGGATACAGCATCGAGGCGACGCCAGTCGCATATGGTCCGATGCAGGACGATTCTTGCGGCGTATTCATCGTCGACGCGACGGGCGTGCGGTCGAACCGCACGACGGGATCAGCGGCGACTGCACTGGATACCGCGCAGTCCACCGCTTGCTGGGGAGGGAAAAATTAAGCGTTCAGAAGACCGTCGGGTCGACGGCTTCGGTAGTGGCTTCGGCATGCGGGGCTTTCATCTGTTGCCAGATGCGCCAGCCTTCCCAGGCGACCAAACCAAGACCGCCCCACTTCAGCGCGGGCTTGGCACCACGCACCACGGCGGTCCGCACAGGCTTGGTCAGCACGAGCGACGCCACCGAGCCGATGATCGGATACTGCTTGAAGAGCAGGCCGAGATTGCTGCCCTTGCCGCCAAGCATCGAGCTGACCGATGCCAGAATGCCGCCGATGCCGCCACCCGATGCACCGCGCTTCGGCGTGCGCCGGGTGCCGCCGCCAGGCATCAGAAAACGCAGGAAACTGAAGTGCGTGATCGACGTGCGCAGATCGTGCGTGGCCTGTTGAAGCTCCATGCGTTCGACATCGGCGCGCGCAATCAGCAGTTCCTTGCGCAGCGCTCGCATGTGCGGCGTGCGCAGCGCCTTGGCGTTGTCACGCTTGGGCGGCTTGAAGGTATCGTCTTTTTTGCTCATGGTCGGACTGCCCGTGTGAGTTCAGTGGAACGTGTCGCGGTCCTTGCGGAATTCGGCGAGCGTGTCGTCAAACATGTTCGGCGCGTCGAGCAGCGTACTGCGCGCACGTAGTCCGCAGGCGATTGCAATCAGCGCATAAACGAGCGTGATGCCGCCAAGCGCCTGCCAGCGATACGTGTCCCAGAAGAATATGGCGATGAGCACGGTGAGGGAGATCAGCGCCATCATTGCCAGCATCATGGCGGCGAGACCAAGAAACAGTACGCCGATAAGCCGCTCCTTCTCTTCCTGAAGCTCGATACCGATGAGTTCAAGGCGCGTCTCGAAGATGGCGAAGGCAGAACTGATGATTCGTCGCAACGGTCCGGGGGACGATTGCTGCGGTGGCCGTTCGGTCGTCATGGCTTGGGTGCGAGAAGCGCGTTGGGTGCCGCTTTGATATTGTCCCGGTCGCCGCACGAAGCGGCGTTCCGGCGCGAGAGTCGATCCGTGCGCCCCGAGCGGGCGTTGGCGGCTCGGTCCTTTCTTGATGATGGACCGTGACTGTTACGAACGTAGCAATCACCGGGCCATTGTCGAGGAGCGTGGGGAAGTGCTGCTTATTTGCGGTTGATGAGAAGCCCGATCACCGTGCCGAGGCCTGCCGCAATACCAATGGATGCCCACGGGTGTTCGTGGACGTAATCGTCCGTGGCGCGTGCGGCTTTTCTGCCTCGTTCGATCACGACGACTTGTGCATCGGCGGCTTTCTCCTTCGCTTGTTTCAGTCGAGCGAGCGCGCTCTCGCGCAGTTCGGAAGCGCGTTCGCCCGTGGCGCTGGCGGCTTGCTTGAGAAGATCTTCGGCGTCAGCGAGAACGGTTTTGATGTCCGACATGAATCGCTCCTTATTGATTTCTGACATTAAAGGCTCCAATCGGTGAGGCTACCTGATTCGCAGCCAGAGATGCGATTGCTGACGAGCAGGCTGGAACCTGCAACACAGACTCCTTGCAGGTTTCATTCCACTCGATGCTAATCAAAGGAAATCGCCGCAGCCTTGTCAAACTCTCGACATCACTAACGGTGGGAGCCGATCTGACCCGTAAAAGTTTCAGCAAACTGATCGAAAGTTACAAAGAGGATCGATCAGTCCGAGTCGCACCATACGCCTTTCAGAAAAAAGCCTGAATCCCGGTTTGCGCGCGTCCGAGAATAAGCGCGTGGATATCGTGGGTGCCTTCGTAGGTATTCACCACTTCGAGATTGACGAGGTGACGCGCCACGCCGAATTCGTCCGAAATGCCGTTGCCGCCCAGCATGTCGCGCGCGAGCCGGGCGATGTCGAGCGCCTTGCCGCACGAATTGCGCTTCATGATCGAGGTGATCTCGACCGCTGCCGTGCCTTCGTCCTTCATGCGCCCGAGTCGCAGCACGCCTTGCAGACCTAGCGTGATTTCCGTCTGCATATCGGCAAGTTTCTTTTGGATCAACTGGTTTGCCGCAAGCGGACGACCGAACTGCTTGCGATCCAGCGTGTATTGCCGCGCCATATGCCAGCAGGCTTCGGCGGCGCCGAGCGCGCCCCACGAGATGCCGTAGCGCGCCGAGTTCAGACAGGTGAACGGCCCTTTGAGACCGCGAACTTCCGGAAACAGGTTTTCTTCCGGCACGAACACTTCGTCCATCACGATCTCGCCGGTGATCGACGCGCGCAATCCAACCTTGCCGTGAATGGCTGGCGCGGACAGTCCTTTCCAGCCCTTTTCGAGGATGAAGCCGCGAATCTCATCGCGTCCGTTTTCCTCCAGCTTCGCCCAGACGACGAACACATCCGCGATAGGCGAGTTCGAGATCCACATCTTCGAGCCCGAAAGCGAATAGCCGTTCTGCACTTTCTTCGCGCGCGTCGTCATGCTGGCGGGATCGGAACCGGCGTTCGGCTCGGTGAGCCCGAAGCAGCCGATCCACTCGCCGCGCGCGAGCTTCGGCAGATACTTTTCCTTTTGCGCGTCGCTGCCGAAAGCGTAAATCGGCACCATTACGAGCGACGATTGCACCGACATCATCGAGCGATAGCCGGAATCCACGCGTTCCACTTCGCGCGCGATCAGGCCGTAGCTCACGTAATTGAGGCCCGGTCCGCCGTATTGTTCGGGGATGGTCGGGCCGAGCAGACCGAGCTCGCCCATTTCGCGGAAGATCGATGGATCGGTCGTTTCCTCGCGAAACGCCTGCGTCACGCGCGGCAGCAGCTTGTCTTGCGCGTAGGCGCGCGCGGCGTCGCGGACCATGCGTTCTTCTTCGTTGAGTTGCTGATCCAGCAAAAGTGGGTCTTCCCAGTTAAAGCGAGCGGCGTCGGCCATGTGCGTCTCCTCCCATGCAGTGTCGATTGAAAAGCGCCTCGCTTCGGCGCTTGACTTGCGTTCCGCTTAGCGGAACAATGTTTTGCAAATTAGTTTCGAGTTTAGCACCCGATGTCTGCTGCTTTCAAACGTGGTTCTGGGCGTGAAACCGACGGCGGATCTCGCCGGAAAGCCGAACGTGCACCTTATGGCAGAACCGAAGACGCATTAGCCGGCGACTCCAAAGGCGCTTCTAGCCGCGAATCTGTCCGCGCTTCAGACCGCGAATCGAGCCGCGAGTCCGGCCGTGAATCCATCCACGAATTCGGGCGTGTGGATGAGCGTAATCCCGGACACGCGTCCGACCGCGCTTCAAACCTCGAGTCCGACCGCCGCTCCCACCTGCCGCCCAACACGTCCGACGATCGCAAGTTCGTCGTCGCCCTCGCACGCGGTCTCGATATGTTGCGCGCATTTCGCCCTGGCGAGACGCTTCTCGGCAATCGCGATTTCGTCGCGCGCACGGGATTGCCCAAGGCGACGGTCAATCGTCTGGCCTACACGCTGACCACGCTCGGTTACCTGCGTTTCGACGATGCCGCCGGCAAGTACGCGCTCGACACGGGCGTGCTCTCGCTCGGCTTCTCGCTTTTGGCGGGCGCGGACACACTGGAACTCGCCCGGCCACATATGCGCGCGCTGGCGCGTGAGATCGGCGCGGCGGTATCGCTCGGCTGTCGCGATGGCCTCGACATGATCTATCTGGAAACCATTCGTAGCGAAACCGCGCTCACGCTCGGCCTCGCGCCCGGATCGCGTCTGTCGATGCTCACGAGTTCCATGGGACGCGCCTATCTCGCCGTGCTCGACGCCGATGAGCGCGCGGCCTTGCTGGAAGAATTGCGGGAACGGGAAGGCGCCGAACGAGTGGCTTCGGCGCAGCGCGCGATCGAAGATTTCGCGCGCGACGGCTGCTGCTATTCATTCCGTGAATGGCACGACGACGTCAACGCGATTGCCGCGCCGTTTCGCGACGTGCGCAATGGGCGCTGGCTGGTGTTGAGCAGCAGCGGGCCGGCGTCGTCGATGGATGAGGGTTATTTCCGCGAGTCGATTGCGCCGAAACTAAGGGCGTTGGCGGGACGGCTCGCCTGACGGACCGCTCGATTGGGCTACTCGCGGCATCGTGAAGAAGGCTTGCTTAAAGCGTCGCCGGGCGGCGAGGGTCGCGCGCAATTGCGCAGTCGCCGCAGCTTGAGTTCATCGACCGCACGCAATCTCAAAGCATCGTGCGCACATGCCAAAGCTCCGGAAACAGCACCACGTCCAGCATCTTGCGCAAATACGAAGCGCCCGCCGTGCCGCCCGTTCCCTGCTTGAAGCCGATGATGCGCTCCACCGTCGTCACATGCCGGAAGCGCCATTGCCGGAAGGCGTCTTCCAAATCGACGAGTTCCTCCGCCATCTCATAGAGCTCCCAGTAGCGTGACGGATCGCGATACACCGCGAGCCACGCCGCTTCGACCGACGCGTCGTGCGTCGTAGGCTGGGTCCAGTCGCGCTGCAGCCTTTCGGGCGCGATCTGGAAGCCACGTCGCGCGAGCAGTCGGATCACTTCGTCGTAGAACGAAGGCGCTTCGAGCGTCTGTCGCACCTGCGCGAGAATCTCCGGCCGATGCGCATGCGGCTTCAGCATCTGCTCATTCTTGTTGCCGAGCATGAACTCGATCTGCCGATACTGATGCGACTGAAACCCGGATGACGCACCGAGATACGGCCGCATCGCGGTGTATTCGGAAGGCGTCATGGTCGCGAGGACGTTCCACGCCTGCACCAGTTGCTCGAAGATGCGCGACACGCGCGCGAGCATCTTGAAGGCGGATGGCAGGGCGTCGGTATGAACCGCTTGGAGGGCGGCGTGCAGTTCGTAGAGCGCGAGCTTCATCCAGAGTTCGCTCGTCTGGTGCTGCACGATGAACAGCATCTCGTTGTGATCCGGCGAGCGCGGATGCTGCGCGGTCAGAATCGAATCGAGGCCGAGATAGTCGCCGTAGCTCATCGAATCGGAGAAATCGAGCTTGGCTTCGTGCCAACCTGATTCTGCCGGTTGCACCGCCCGTTCGGCATCGGCTGCACCGTGGCCGTACGGACATCCGCCGCCTTTAACCTCATTCATGGCCGTCACCTCTCAAGTCACCGAAGCGCGTTCGCCAAACTCCGGCGCACGCCAGCTTTCGGTTGCGAGCACATTGCGCAAGGTTTCAACCGCGTCCCAGACATCGACGAAACGCGTGTAAAGCGGCGTGAAGCCGAAGCGCAAAATACGCGGCTCGCGATAATCGCCGATCACGCCACGCGCGATCAGCGCCTGCATCACCTCATAGCCGTTCGGATGCTCGAAGCTCACTTGCGAGCCGCGTCGCGCATGTTCGCGCGGCGTCGCGAGCGTCAGCGGAAACTCGCCGCAACGCGCTTCCACCAGCTCGATGAACAGATCGCCAAGCGCAAGCGACTTGCGCCGCAAGGTCTGCATATCCGTTTGCAGGAATACATCGAGCCCGCACTCGACGAGCGACATCGAGACGATAGGCTGCGTGCCGCACAGATATCGACCGATACCATCGTCCGGGCGATACACCGGGTCCATCGCGAACGGTTTCTTGTGCCCCCACCAGCCCGAGAGCGGCTGCGAGAATGTGTTCTGATGGCGCTTGGGCACCCACACGAACGCAGGCGAACCCGGTCCGCCGTTCAGATACTTATACGTGCAGCCGACGGCATAGTCCGCGCCGACGCCGTTCAGATCGACCGGCACCGCGCCTGCCGAATGCGCCAGGTCCCAGACCGCGATTGCGCCCGCGCGATGAATCGTCTCGGTGAGCGCGGCCATGTCGTGCATGTAGCCGGTGCGATAGTTCACGTGCGTGATCATCGCGATGGCGGTGTGTTCGTCGATGGCGGCAGGCAGTTCGGACGCGTCATCGACGAGACGCAGTTCATAGCCGCGATCGAGCTGCTCGATCAAACCCTGCGCGATATACAGGTCGCTCGGAAAGTTCGAACGTTCGGAGACGATCACGCGACGTTTCGGATCGCGCTCGTTCGCGAGCTTGAGTGCCGCGGAAAGGATCTTGAAGAGATTGGCCGAGATCGTGTCGTTCACGACGACTTCATCCTCGCCCGCGCCGATGAGCGGAGCCAGCTTGTTGCCGAGCCGTCGCGGCAGCGCATACCAGCCGGCGGTGTTCCAACTGCGGATCAGCCCTTTGCCCCATTCTTCGGCGATCACGCCGGCCGCGCGCGCGGCAGCCGCTTTGGGCGGCACGCCGAGCGAGTTGCCATCCAGATAGATCACATCGTTCGCAAGCACGAATCGATCGCGCAGGGCATTCAGCGGGTCGTCGCGGTCGAGTGCGGCGGCGTCGTCACGGTTTTTCATCGAAAAGTCCAATTGTTCAGGGAAGATCGGGCGATCAGGAAAGCGGGCGCAGGACGGCGCGCACCGGGCTCGCATCGAGCGTCGAAAATTTGAGCGGCAGCGCGATGAGTTCGTAGTCGCCGGGCGCGACGGCATCGAGCACGAGGCCTTCGAGAATCGCCATGCCGTGCGCGCGAATCCGGCGATGCGCGTCCATCGTCTTCGATTCCTGCGGATCGAGCGATGGCGTGTCTATACCGATGAGCTTCACGCCACGCGCCGCCAATAGATCGATGGTCGCGGGCGCGACGGCACAAAATGCGCTGTCCCAAGTATCGAGCGGCGCACTCGCGTAGGCACGCAGGAGGATGCGCGGCGGGGCGTTGTCATCGTCGAGAAAATCGGCGATATGTTCTGGCAAAACGAGCGGCGCCGCGCCAATGCAATGCACGACCCGGCAAGCGCCGAGATACGTGTCGAGCGGCACCTCGCCAATAGCCGCGCCGTGTTCGTCGTAATGCAGCGGGGCATCGGCATGAGCGCCGGTGTGCGGCGAAAGCGTGAGACGCGCCACGTTCACGGGCGAGCCCGCTTCCATGCGCCAGACGCGTTCGATACCAACGGGCGTATCGCCCGGCCAGACCGGCGTGTCGGTGGAAATCGGCGGAGAAATATCGAGAAGCGTCATGTCGGCTAACAGAAAGCGCTGGGATGCGTCAAATCATAGCCGTGCTATCTCGAAATGTGATTGCAAAAAAACTACCCAAAAACGTTGTGGCTAGAACATAATTCGATGAAACGGGCTAGGGGACTAAAAAATGACCGGATTCACGCTCGATGCAACAGATTGCCGAATTCTGGCGGTACTGCAGGAAGATGGACGGATCAGTAACCTGGACCTTGCGGAGCGCATCGCGCTCTCGCCTTCGGCGTGTTTGCGCCGCATGCGCCTGCTCGAAGAAGAGGGCGTGATTGCGAGCTATCGCGCGTGTCTGGACCGTGAGCGGCTGGGCATCGAGCTCGAAGCCTTCGTGCACGTCTCCATGCGCAACGACCAGGAAAACTGGCACGAGAAGTTCGCGGCGGCCGTGCGCGAATGGCCGGAAGTGGTAGGCGCGTTCGTCGTCACGGGCGACACGCATTACGTGTTGCGAGTGCTCGCGCACAACCTCAAGCACTACTCGGATTTCATTCTGAGCAAGCTGTACAAGGCGCCGGGCGTTATCGACATTCGCTCGAATATCGTCTTGCAAACCATGAAGGACGATGCAGGCGTGCCCGTCGCGCTGATCGAACAACCGGCGCGGCCAAGCAGCCCGCCTTGAGCCTCAGGCGTTGATACTCAAGCGTCGAGGCGCTTATTCGATCGATCCCAACGTGTGGAATCCGCCGGCGTGAAACACCAGCGGAGGCGCGCTGTCGTCTTTCGCGCGCACGCCACAGCGCTCCACTTCGCCGACAAAGATCACGTGGTCGCCTTCGTCGTAGCGGCTGCGATTGTGGCATTCGAACCAGGCAATCGCGCCGTCGAGCACTGGCATGCCGGTGTCGCCCGCCGCGTGCGAGACGCCCGCGAAGCGGTCGCCCTTGACCGTGGCGAAGCGCCGGCAAAGCTCCAGTTGCGATGCCGCGAGCACGTTCACCACGTAGTGACTATTGGCGCGAAACACCGGCATCGAAGCCGACTTGGTGGCGAGGCTCCACAGCACGAGCGGCGGGTCGAGCGATACCGAATTAAACGAACTGGCCGTGATGCCGATCAACTGCCCGGATTCGGTGCGCGTGGTGATGACGGTCACACCCGTCGCAAACTGGCCGAGCGCGGCGCGGAATTCTTTCGGATCGAAGTTCGGGGTTTTAGCGCTTGTCATCGGGCAAAGTCGTCTTGTTTTTTCGCCGACCTGACGAGTTTCGCTTGGAGCGAGAGGACTTGTCATCGGTTAGAAGTGTCTTGTTTTATGCCGATCCGGACGCGCATTTCCTCGGGGCGAAAGGGCTTGTCATCAGTTGGTGGAATCTCGTCTTGCCGAACCGGATACGTGTTGCATTCGAATCGGAAGGACCTGTTCTCGTGTTGTCTAAAAGCTGGAGATTGGCTCGATTCTAGCGGAATCAGCCGTCCGGAACCGCCATAAGCCAGCGCCGGCAGTGTGGCCAACGCCGCTTTGTAAAAGCCGGTAAGCTCGGAGCAAGCCCTTCGCGCATCGGAAACATCGAAGAAACCGTGGAATGTTGAAGAAGCGGCGAGGCGCATCCATATGGATGATCCGCGGCATGGCCGCATGCACTTGACGAGGAGTTGCGCATGACCCAGCAGAATGAGCAGGCGAGAACCGAAACCGCGACGCTCGGCGGCGGTTGCTTCTGGTGCACGGAAGCGGTGTTTCTGGCGGTCGAAGGCGTGGTGTCGGTCGAATCCGGCTATGCGGGCGGCAAGGTGGTCGATCCGTCGTACGAACAGGTCTGCGACGGCGAAACCGGGCACGCGGAAGTGGTGAAGGTCGTGTTCGATCCGGCGATCATCAGCTACCGCGAAGTGCTTGAGATTTTCTTCGCGACGCACGATCCGACGCAGCTCAATCGCCAGGGTAATGACGTGGGCACGCAGTATCGCTCGGCGGTGTTCACGCATTCGGACGAGCAACGAAAGGTCGCGCTCGAAGTGATCGATGAACTGCAGCGCGAGGATGTCTTCGGCGGCAAGATCGTCACGCAGGTCACCGCGCTCGACAACGACTACTATCCGGCCGAAGCGTATCACCAGAACTACTTCGAGCAGCATCCGAACCAGGGGTATTGCGCGGCGGTCGTCGGCCCGAAGGTCGCGAAGTTCCGCAAGAAGTTTGCGCATCGGTTGAAGAAGTGAAGGGCGGGGCGATGTGGAGGCCGCGCTTGAGGGCGGTCTGCATACCGTGTCGGAGCCGAGAAGTCGCCGCGTTCAGTCCATGCCATAAGGCGAGGCATCCTGGCGCTCAAGTCGCGCTTGAAGCAAAGACGTGACGGCATGCGAGCGGTGCCTGAAGTGCGGCTCGATAGCGGTGGACAGAGCGTTCAGCCAGTACGCCGGGGAGCCCGGTCGATTTCAGCCGTCGCACGTTATAGCTTTACCGCTAGCCGCGTTGTACGCGCTCGCATTCCCGCGCAATCCCACGCGCAAGCTCGAAGCACGTAAGCGGCGCGGAGCCCTCTGCCTTGTTGTTCGCCGCGATGACCACCGGCTGGCCCGCGATCGCATATCGCGCGGCCAGTTCGGCCAGCGCCTCGCGCGTGTCGCGGTCTTCATCGACTATCTGGTCGAACGGCTCGTACTTCGCCTTCGCCTGTTCGTAGCGAAAGCCGCTGTGCAGACTCCAGCGTACGACTAGCGGCCCTAGCGTTTCTTCGTCCAGCAACGCGAGCGCCTTCGCCTGGCGACGCACGTCCGGCATGCGCGCATGCACGCCGATGCAATAGCGCACGTTCGCGTCCCGCAGCGCGCGTATGAAGCGCGGTGTCAGCATGACGGCGTCGCGCAATTCGACGGCGTAACGCGTCTCGCCTTCGAGCGGCGGAAGCGCGCCGAGAAACGCCGCCAACCGGTCGATGAAGCGCGATGGCTCGACGATCATCGCATCCGGCAGCGGCGAGAACTGGAACACGAGCGCGCCGGCTTTCGTCCCAAGCCCGCCGATGCACGGCGTCACGAATTCGTCGATGGCAATCCGCGCGTTCAGAAACGCGGGGTTCTCCGCATCGGGCGCGCCGCGCTGGCCGCGGATAAAGGCGTCGGTGACGGCGGCAGGCGCCTTCACGATGAAGCGAAAGTGCTCCGGCACCTGGCTCGCATACCGCGCGTAGTCGGCGAGCGAAAGCGGTGCGTAGAACGAGCGGTCGATGGACACGCAGCGCAACAACGGATGCGCGCTGTAGGCGGTGAGGCCGTCGCGCGAGAGCTTCGTGTTCGAATACGCGTCGCCGTAGACAATTCCGCGCCAGCCCGGAAACGACCACGTCGATGTGCCGAGATGAATGGCTTCGGGCAGTTGTTTCGCGAGCGCGTCGAGATCGGCGTTCAATGGCGCGGGCAGGACGCCGCGTGCCTTCGGCTGGCTCGCGGGCTTGCGCGGCGCGGGTTCTTCGAACAGGTCGGGTTCTGTGGCTTGCCCGTTTTCCGCCGACGCCGGCAGGCACTCTGGCTCACCGGCTGGCGCAATCTCACTCGGCGCCGTGTCGTCGAGCAGGGAGCCCTGCGCGTCGCCGTCACGCGCAGCGTCCTCTTCCGAAAACTTCGATCCCTGCTTCAGAGCGCCTTCTCGTAAATGTATTTCCGCGACCACGGCAAGGTCGTCGCGCTGCGGCCCGCCTTGCGGCACACCACTTGATAGATCGACACGTCGTCGTTCTCGAACGCGTACGCGCAACCCGCGAGATACACGCGCCAGATGCGGAATTTCTCGTCATCGACGAGCTTCTTGGCTTGCTCGGCATTTGCCTCGAAGCTCTCTGCCCAGATGTCGAGCGTGCGTGCGTAATGCCGGCGCAAGCTTTCGATGTCGATCGCTTCCAGCCCGCCGCGCTGCATGCTTTCGAGCGCGAGACCGATATGCGGCAACTCGCCATCCGGAAACACGTAGCGGTCGATAAACTCGCCGCCGCCGAGCGCGGTCTCGCCGCTGTCGGCGTCGGATGACGTGATGCCGTGATTCATCGCGACGCCGTCATCGACCAGCAGATCGCGAATCTTTGCAAAGTAGCCCGGCAGATTCTTGCGTCCGACGTGCTCGAACATGCCCACGCTCGTGATGCGGTCGAATTGCCCCGGCACGTCGCGATAATCTTGCAGACGGATTTCGATCTGATCTTCGAGGCCCGCATCTTTCACGCGTTGCGTCGCGAGCTTGAACTGGTTTTCCGAGAGCGTCACGCCCACGCACTTCGCGCCGAACTTCTGCGCGGCGCGGATCACGAGCGCGCCCCAGCCGCAGCCAATGTCGAGCAAACGATGGCCCGGCTGAACCTGAATCTTGGTCAGGATGTGATCAATCTTCTTGATCTGCGCGGTGGCCAAATCTTCGTCGCCGTTTTCGAAGTACGCGCACGAGTACACCATGTTCTTGTCGAGCCAGAGCTGATAGAACTCGTTCGACACATCGTAGTGGTACTGAATGGCCTTCTTGTCCGACGCCTTCGAATGATTGAAGTAGCGCCGCACGCGAGCCAGCTTGCCCGCGCTCGTGACGGTGTTCTTCGCGAGCGAATAACCGACGTTGATGATGTCCGAGAGCTTGCCCTCGATATCGATCTTGCCTTTAACGTACGCTTCACCGAGATTGTCGAGACTCGGTTCCAGCAGATAAGGCAGCGCCGTCGCGCTCTTTACATGCAACGTGACTTGCGGCGCGGCGAACTGCCCGAAGTCGTGCTGCTGTCCATCCCAAAGCACGAGGCGCGCAGGCAGGTTGGCCCTGGCCCGCACTTCCTCGACCCATTGCGTCAGCTTCTTCTCCCAGAACATGCTTGCTTCTCCGCGCTAAAGAAAATCAAGGGGAAGGCCCGCCGTGCCGGTTCTGGATGCCCGTGCATCGACGCGCCTTCATGTTCGTTGCCGTGGTGCTGCGTTTTATGACGACGTACTGCCTGCTACCGGACCCGTCTTAGGGTGCGAGCCTCTTGATATCCCACGGGCCGTCCGCGCGCTCGCGCTCGTAGACGATGCGGTCATGCAGCCGCGACGGACGTCCTTGCCAGAATTCGATCGTGTCCGGCACGAGCCGGTAGCCGCCCCAATGTGGCGGGCGCGGCGGTGCGTCGCCGAATTTTTCGGTCATTTCGCGCTCGCGCGCTTCGAGCGCCTCGCGGCTTTCGAGCGGCTGACTCTGTTCCGACGCCCACGCGCCAATGCGCGATCCGAGCGGCCGGGACTGAAAATAGGCATCGCTTTCCTCGGCGCTCGTCTTGACGATCACGCCTTCGACACGCACCTGACGTTCGAGCTCGATCCAGTGGAACAGCAGACTTGCCGCGGGATTGGCGGCGATTTCGCGGCCTTTGCGGCTATCGTAATTGGTAAAAAAAACGAAGCCACGTTCGTCGAACCCCTTGATCAGCACGATGCGCGCGGAGGGCCGGCCGTTCTCGTCGACGGTGGCCAAGGTCATGGCGTTGGGTTCGGGCAGTTTCGCGTCGAGCGCCTGGGCGAACCAGGTGTCGAACTGGCGCACCGGGTCCGGCGCGACGTCGGCGGCGTCGAGTGAGCCGCGAGAATAATTTTTGCGAAGGTCTGCGAGGGTGGTCATTTTTATGCAAACGCTACAGTCGGCGTCAGTATAGCCAAGGTGGTTCTTTCTTGCCCTTGCCGTGGTGAATCCGGTCCGGCTATCACCCCTTGGGTTTCGATAAGGCAGAATACGCAATTCGCGCGCTTTCTGCATGAATGGTCTACCAACTTTGTCAATTAGACAGGCGCTTGTAAGCTATGCCTGACGGGCCGCAGCGGCGTTTGGCTTGTTTTTGCCCATGCTCCGCGAAGCCCTCCCGCGCTTTTTCGGTTTCTGCTTCCACCTATGACTGCCACCATCGCTCCCAACGAGTCACCTTCCGCCGACGAGATCGCCGACCGCGACCGACGCTTCGGCGGCATCGCGCGTCTGTATGGCGCGCCTGCGCTCGCGGCGTTCGAAGGCGCGCATGTCGCGGTGATCGGCATAGGCGGCGTGGGATCGTGGGTGGCTGAAGCGCTGGCGCGCAGCGCAATCGGCAAGCTCACGTTGATCGATCTCGACAACGTCGCCGAAAGCAACACCAACCGGCAGATCCACGCGCTCGACGGCAACTACGGCAAGGCCAAGGTCACGGCGATGGCCGAGCGCATCCGTTTGATCGATCCCGCCTGCGACGTGCGGCAGATCGAGGACTTCGCGGAGCCGGGTAATTTCGATGCGATGCTCGGCGGCGGTTTCGACTTCATCGTCGATGCCATCGACAGCGTGCGCACGAAAACCGCGCTCATTGCGTGGTGTGTCGCGAACAAGCAGCCGCTGATCACGGTGGGCGGCGCGGGCGGGCAGCTCGATCCGACGCGTATTCGCATCGACGACCTGGCGCTGACCATTCAGGACCCGCTGCTTTCGAAAGTGCGCGGCCAATTGCGCAAAATGCACGGCTTTCCGCGCGGACCGAAGGCGCGTTTTAAGGTCAGCGCGGTATATTCGGACGAGCCGCTCATTTACCCGGAAGCGGCCGCTTGCGATATCAGCGAGGGCGCGGAGCATCTGGAAACCGGCGCGGGATACGCGGGCCCGGTCGGGCTGAATTGCGCGGGTTTCGGGTCCAGCGTGTGTGTGACGGCGAGCTTTGGGTTCGCGGCGGCGGCGTTCGTGCTTCGGGCGTTGGCGAAGAAGGCGGCTTAGGGCGGCAGGTTCTTACGAGGACGTAACAACGGCGTGCCATAGAGTCACAGAAGCATGAATGGTGGTGGCTTGCGTCGATGGCAGATCGGTTTTCGCACGAATATGACGAGCGGGCGTAGCGGCAAATCCGCCAGTTGCTTGCATGCACGCGAGTCGACGTGGCCGCACGGCGAACATGCGCTGTTTGACGTCACGCGGCCAACCGCAGCCAACAAAAAAACGGCCAGCTTCCACGAGCTGGCCGTTTCTGCATCCACGAGCCGATCATGCATGCTCAATTCATCGCGGCACTCAGCCTGCGCCGCCAGTACGCCACGACATCCGGCTGATTCGCCGCGAGTTCGAACACCGATAGCATCGTCTTGCGGCCGACGTCGTCCATGAACGCGCGATCGCGCACGACGATTTCGAGCAGATGTTCCAGCGCACCACCATAATCGCGGCCGGCAATCAAACGGTTCGCAAGCGCAAAGCGCGCTTCGAGATCGTCCGGTTTCGCGTGCACCGCCGCGATGAGATCGTCGGCGGGCGGCAGTCCGGCGGCTGCATCGGCGGCGTCGAGTTCGGTCTTGAGCGCGTTATAGCGCGCGTCGATGCCCTGCGTCGTCTTAGGCGAAAGCAGCTTGTCTTCTTCCTTCGCTTCGTCGATCCGCCGTTCCGCGATCAGCCATTCGATCAAATCGAGGCGCGCATCTTCGTAACTCGGATCGAGCGCGATCGTGGCCTTGATGCGATCGATCGCGTCCTTGCGGTTACCGCTCGCCCACGCGTCGTGCGCGGCGCGGCGCTCGGCCTCGGCGCCAGCAGGCACCAGCCGGTCGAGAAACTCGCGCAATTGGCCCTCCGGCAACACGCCGATGAACTGGTCCACTGGCCGGCCTTCCGCGAACGCGATCACGTGCGGAATGCTGCGCACCTGGAAGTGCTGCGCGAGTTCTTGATTCTCGTCGACATTCACCTTGACGAGCTTCCAGTTGCCGGCGGCTTCGGCTTCGAGCCGTTCCAACATCGGACCGAGGGTCTTGCACGGTCCGCACCACGGAGCCCAGAAATCGACGAGAACGGGCGCGAGCATCGACGCGTTGATGACGTCGTTTTCAAACGTAGCGAGGGTCGTTTCCATGCGTTCTCTCCTAATGCCTGCAATGTGTCTTGAAATTAGATGGGGACGCTTGCATAACTCTCAACGGCCACGGCGTTGATTCACGCCGATGCACGTCTCATGCCTCGGGCGCGCGATTCTCGCGACGCGCGGGCGGTAGTGGAATGAACTCCGTCTCGCCGGGAACGTGCCCCATGCGCTGCTCGCTCCATGCCTGTTTCGCGGCCTCGATCTTGTCGCGCGAACTGGCGACGAAATTCCATTCGATGATGCGTGCCCCGTCGAGCGGCGCGCCACCGAGAATCATCACGCGCGCGCCGTTCGTGCTCTCGAAACGCACCGGCGCGCCCGGTTCGAGCACGGCCATTTGCTGTTCGGGCAGCGCTTGGCCGTCGATGGACAGATCGCCTTCGACGAGATACACGCCGCGTTCCTCGTGTTCGATATCGAGCGTGAGCGCGCTGCCGCGAGCGAAATCGGCGGCGACGTAAAGCGTTGGCGAGAACGTGCGCGTGGGCGCTTGGGCGCCGAACGCGGTGCCCGCGATTACGCGCAAAGTCACGCCGTCGCGCTCGATTTGCGGCAAGGCGGACGCCGCATGATGCTCGAACGAAGGCTCGACTTCCTCGCTTGCCACCGGCAGCGCGACCCAGGTCTGGATGCCATGCATCGTCTGGCCTCGCTCGCGTTCCTCGTCGGGCGTACGTTCCGAATGGACGATGCCGCGCCCGGCGGTCATCCAGTTGACGTCGCCGGGCACGATCTTCTGCACGGAGTCGACGCTGTCGCGATGCATGATCGCGCCTTCGAAGAGATAGGTAACGGTTGCGAGCCCGATATGCGGATGCGGCCGTACATCCAGTCCCTGTCCGGGCACGAGGGTTGCGGGACCGATGTGGTCGAAGAAGATGAAGGGTCCGACAGTGCGTGCCGCCAGTGCGGGGAGCACGCGCCTCACCGTGAGGCCGCCGACATCGTGTTGATGTGGTTTGAGCAGGACGCGGATCGACGTGGACATTGGCGGTTCCGGGAGCTGACGCGCCGGTTGCGCGCCTTGAACCGCCGATTCTACCGGCCGCTGCGGCGATGCGCTCTCATCGGGGATGTGGAAAACGCTTCATCGACTTCGTGCGGAGTTACGCGTGCTTCACGTGTTTTTTACGAAGGGACCGCGCTTTTTGCAGCATGCGTGCAGAATTTGCGCAAACGTCAATTGATAGGAGAGGAAACCATGAGCAAGAATAAACTGTTGATCGCCATCACTGCGGGTCTTTTGAGCGCCACGGCTGCAACCGGCGCAATGGCCCAGACCTCGTCGGGCAACTCGTCGGCGGCCATGGGCCAGACCGATACTGGCGCGTCGACCGATGGCACGTCGTCGTCGGGCACGACCAAGCACAAGATGCGCAAGCACAGCGCGCATCCGTCGGCAGGCAAGAAGACGCCTGACGTCGAAACCGGCAACAATGCGGCAGCGGAATCCGGCCAAAGCAAGTAAGCGGTCCGGATTGCTGTGAAGCGCTCGCGCTTCCCTTGGGAGGCGCGGGCGTTTTTTTGTCTGCATGCGCCAAGACGGCGGGGCGTTGTGAGCGCAGTTTTTCACAAGCCACCGCAGAGTGCGCCCCGCTAAACTCGTGTGACTTTCAATCGAAGTGCACGAAGGAGCGGCGATGTCGCCAAGGGATTTGTTGATTGCGTCGGTGGTGATTCTCGCGTGGGGCGTGAATTTCGTCGTCATCAAACTGGGTTTGCACGGCGTGCCGCCGTTCTTGCTGGGCGCCTTGCGATTCGCGCTGGCCGCGGTGCCGGTCTTCTTCGTCAAGCGCCCGCGAATTCCGCTGCGCTGGCTTTTCGCTTATGGCCTTTCCATTTCGTTCGGCCAGTTTGCGTTGTTGTTCTATGGCATGTCGGTCGGCATGCCGGCGGGACTTGCTTCGCTCGTCTTGCAGGCGCAGGCATTCTTCACCTTGATCTTCGCCGCCTTCATGCTTGGCGAGCGCATACGCGCGATGAACATAGCTGGACTCTTGATCGCGGCGGCCGGGCTAGCGCTGATCGGCATGCAGGGCGGCCACGCGATGACCCTCACAGGGTTCTTGTTCACGCTTGGCGCGGCGTCGATGTGGGCACTTGGCAATGTCGTCACGAAGCGCATGGGCAAAGTCGACTTGCTGTCGCTGGTAGTGTGGGCGAGCCTGATACCGCCGCTGCCGTTTCTTGCGTTGTCGTTGATTTTCGAGGGCCCGGCGCGCATTGAAGCGAGCCTTGCGGCGATCCCGTCGATATCGATTTTCGCGATCGTTTACCTCTCGTTCATCGCGACCATCATTGGCTACAGCTTGTGGGGCAAATTGCTTGCGCGCTATCCGGCGGCGCAGGTCGCACCGTTCTCGTTATTGGTGCCGGTGATAGGTATTGCATCGGCGGCGGTGTTTCTGGGCGAGGCGCTGACACCGGCGGAAGTAGCGGGTGCGGCGCTGGTAATGGCGGGATTGGCGGTCAATGTATTCGGCGCACGCTTGAAACAGAGACTATTCCCCGTCCCGCGATAAAAAAAACCGCGAAAAATGAACCCTTAAAGTGAAGGCGGCTAAAGAAAAAAGCAATACAACGGCCGACTTCCTTGGAAGTGCCAGAGAAGAAACTCGAACAGCGACTCCGAAAAAAGCCTTGGTCTTGTGAGTTTTACCGAGAGCGTGAGTGGAGGGGGAGTGCACAAAGGGTTTGTGGTAAATAGCGGGGAACCAGTTGTGCTTCAGAAGCCGGTTCGAAAGCTGCTTTCTTTGGTTCCTTTCTTTGCAGCAGCAAAGAAAGGGACCCCACCGCCGGGGAGGCGGCTACTGAACGGAAACGCAAGGCAACGGCTCAACTCATCAGAAGCGCGAAAAAATATCAGACCGCAAAAAAGGTCCCAGCGCAGTCAAAAAAAAATCCACATGCCTAGTAATTGATTACCACGAGCGCGAGAAATGGGAAGTGCCCAAAGGGTTTGTGAGAAACAGCGGGGAACCAGTTGTGCTTCAGAAGCCGGTTCCAAAGCTGCTTTCTTTGGTTCCTTTCTTTGCAGCAGCAAAGAAAGGAACCCCACCGCCGGGGAGGCGGCTACTGAACAGAAACGCAAGGCAACGGCTCGACTCATCAGAAGCGCGAAAAAACATCAGACCGCAAAAGAGGTCCCAGCGCAGCTAAAAAAAGCCGCGTGCCTAGTAATTGATTACCACGAGCGCGAGCAATGGGAAGTGCCCAAAGGGTTTGTGAGAAACAACGGGGAACCAGTTGTGCTTCAGAAGCCGGTTCCAAAGCTGCTTTCTTTGGTTCCTTTCTTTGCAGCAGCAAAGAAAGGGACCCCACTGCCGGGGAGGCGGCTACTGAACGAGACTGCCCGAGAACCGCAAAAGAACCGCAAAAGACCCGCAAACCAACGTCTTCAAGTCATGCGACTCTTAGCCAAAGGCGGATTAGCAGCAAAATACCGCCTGATGCCTTTCATAATGGCGCTAGCCATCTTGTCCCGATAGGCATCATCGTTGAGGCGAGTCTCCTCATCCGGGTTACTGATAAACGCGGTTTCGACGAGAATCGAAGGAATATCCGGTGCCTTGAGCACGGCAAACCCTGCCTGCTCGACCGACCCCTTGTGCAGTTTGTTAATGCCCCCGATTTCATTCAGCACGAAACTCCCATACCGCATGGAATCGCGAATCTGCGCCGTAGTGGACATGTCGAAAAGCGCGCGATTCACGCTAGCGTCTTGCGATTTCACGTTGATGCCACCGACCTGATCCGACGAATTTTCCTTGGCGGCCATCCACCGCGCCGCCGCGCTCGACGCACCATGTTCCGACAACGCGAAAACGGAAGAACCACGCGCCGAAGACTCGGTAAACGCGTCCGCATGAATCGACACGAATAGATCGGCGCCGACACGCTGCGCCTTCTGCACACGCACATTGAGTGGCACGAAGAAATCGGCATCACGCGTCATCATGGCGCGCATGTTGGGTTGCGCGTCGATCTTCGCGCGCAGCTTCTTCGCGATATCGAGCGCAATGTGCTTCTCATACGTCCCCGCGCCGCCGATGGCGCCGGGATCTTCGCCACCGTGACCCGGATCGATGGCCACAGTCAGAAGGCGCGTCGTCCCCGAGCGATCCTGCTTGGGCTGCGAGAACGTGTATTGGTCGCTGTCGTCGTCATCCTTCTTCGCGATCACGGGCGGCACGACGCGCGACGGCTTCGGCACGGATGGCGCAGGCACAGGCGCGGGCTTCGGCGCCACCGACGCGGCGTTGTCCGGGGCATCGCCCTGAGCGTACTTCTGGAAAAACTCGTCGGTCGCATCCTGCGAGAGCGATTTCTGCGGCGTGGCCGGCCCCGAAAGCGTGGCGGGCGGCGGCGCGGAAGGATTCGGATTGGCGCGGTCGAAGGCCTCCTGCTTGTGCTCGGACTGCGCGAGCAGTTCCATTAGCGGATCGGGCGCGACGGCCGGATAAAGATCGAACACGAGCCGATACTTGTAGCTGCCAATTGGCCCTAGCGTGAAGACCTGCGGCTTCACCGAACCCTTGAGGTCGAACACCATGCGCACGACATGCGGCTGGTACTGACCGACGCGCACCGATTGAATCTGCGGATCGTTCGGCGTGATCTTCGAGACGAGATCGCGCAGCGACTGATCCAGATCGATGCCGTTCAGATCCACGACGAGTCTGTCCGGGCCTTGCAGCGTCTGATTGCTGTTCGTGAGCGGCTGGTCGGATTCGATGGTCACGCGCGTGTAATCGCGCGCGGGCCAAACGCGCACGCCGAGCACGGAACTCGCGTGCGCGAGCTTCGGTGCGACGAGCGCAAGCGCAAGCGTCGATGCGCCCGCGCGCAGCACCTGACGCCGCCGCCAGTTGTGCGGCGCGCTCGCACCTGATTCGATCGAATGAAACGGCTTGATCAGCATCTTTCGAGACATGTCTTTCCTGTTTCGCTAAACGCCCGCGCATTCAGCACGCGGCCTTCTTCGACTTCACGGCTCTCGTCGGGCAAGGCAAGTTCGAACACGAGGTCCGGCACGCCGAGCAGTCCGCCTGCTTGCTGCGGCCATTCGATGAGGCACACCGCGCCGCGATCGAAATACTCGCGAAAGCCTGCATCGGCCCATTCGGCGGGATCGGCGAAGCGGTAGAGATCGAAGTGATAGACATCGAGCGGCCCGCTTGGCGTGTCGAGCGAATAGGGCTCGACGAGCGTGTAAGTCGGACTCTTCACGCGGCCCGCATGACCGAGCGCGCGCAAGGTCGCGCGCACGAGCGTGGTCTTGCCCGCGCCCAAGTCACCGATCAACTGGACCTGCAAGCCCGAAAAACGTTCGGCCGAGGTTTGCTTGCGCGTCTCGTCGATGGCGCGTGCGAAGCGTTCCCCGAAGGCGAGCGTTGCCGCTTCGTCGCGCAGATCGAAGCGGCGTTCGAGGAGCGCGGAAGGAAAATCAGGCGTCGTTCGTACAGGGCTTTCGGGCATTGCTCGTAAAATGTCGTGATGAACCGATTGCCGGAACATTCCGTTGAAATCACGACCGCGTCCAGCGACGCCGCCGATGAGTCGCGCGCCTTGCATCACGTCGAACTAGGCGATGAGGCCGCGCTGGCGGAACTCGCGCTACGCATCAAGACGTGGGGGCGCGAGTTGGGATTCGGTGCGGTTGGTATCGGCGATACCGACCTGACGGATGCCGAGGAAGGCCTCGCCAGTTGGCTTGAAGCAGGCTATCACGGCGAGATGGATTATATGGCCAAACATGGGATGAAACGCGCAAGGCCCGCCGAGCTTGTGGCCGGCACGCGACGGGTCATCACGGCGCGCATGGCTTATCTGCCTGGCGCGACGCTTGAGCACAAGGGCGCTGAAAGTGTCGCGACAGCCGATGGTCAGAAGAACGACTGGCGCGCCGTCGAATGGTCGCGCTTGAGCGATCCATCGCAGGCGATGGTCTCGATCTACGCACGCGGCCGCGATTATCACAAGGTCATGCGCAACCGGCTGCAGCAACTGGCCGAGCGCATCGAAGCTGCCATCGGGCCGTTCGGGCATCGCGCGTTCACGGACTCCGCGCCGGTTCTCGAAGTCGCGCTGGCGCAAAAAGCAAGCGTCGGCTGGCGTGGCAAGCATACGTTGCTGCTCGATCGCGATGCCGGTTCACTCTTTTTCATCGGCGAGATTTACGTCGATATTGCATTGCCCGTCGACCCGCATCCCGAGACGGACGGCGCGCATTGCGGGCAGTGCACGCGCTGTATCGGCGCATGTCCGACTGGCGCGATCGTGGCGCCGTATCGCGTGGATGCGCGGCGCTGCATCTCGTATCTGACGATAGAACTTCAAGGCAGTATTCCCGAGGAGATGCGGCCTTTGATCGGCAACCGCGTGTACGGGTGCGACGATTGTCAGCTCGTGTGTCCTTGGAACAAGTTCGCGCAGGCCACGCCGGTCGTGGACTTCGATGTGCGGCATGGGCTCGATCGTTCCACGCTCGTCGAGTTGTTTGCGTGGAGCGCCGAGGACTTCGACACGCGCATGCAGGGCAGCGCGATCCGGCGTATCGGACACGAGCGATGGCTACGCAATATCGCGGTGGCGATGGGCAATGCACTGCGCGCGTCGCTCGAAAGCGTGGAGCGCGAGCGTATCGTGCAAGCGTTGCAGGCGCGCATGCACGATCCTTCCGCGCTGGTTCGCGAGCATGTGCAATGGGCGCTCGCGCAGCGCGCGGCGCCAGACGAAATAGCGAGGCCGGCATGAAGCATTTCGATGCAGTGATCGACGCGCCCTTCGGCAAAGTCGGCATTCGCGCCGACGAGCGCGCCGTGCGCGAGATCGTCTATCTTCCGGGCGAGGTCGAAAGCATCGAGTCGGACAAGCCGCTCGTGCAACAAGCCATCGCACAGATTCGCCAATATTTCGAGCAACCCGCCATGCGTTTCGATCTGCCGATCGGCACCGGCGGCACGGCGTTTCAAGAGCGCGTGTGGAAGGGCATTTCTGGCATCGCGGCGGGACAAGTGTGGACCTACGGCCAACTCGCGCGCGAAGTCGGCAGCGTGCCGCGCGCGGTCGGGCAAGCGTGCGGCTCCAATCCGCTGCCGATCGTGATACCGTGCCACCGGGTGGTTTCATCGAGCGGGATAGGCGGCTTCGCGCATACGCCCGGTGATGGCTTTTTTCGTGACGTGAAGCGCTGGTTGCTGGCGCATGAGGGTGTATCGATCGCATGAGCGCAATCGCCGAGGAACTGCCGACGCCGGAACTGATCGCGAGTTCGGACTCGATCGATCTCTTTTGCGACGCGCTCTGGCTCGAACACGGGCTCGCCAAGAATTCGCTCGAAGCGTATCGCCGCGACCTGAAGCTCTTCGCCGAATGGCTCGCGAAGACGCGCGGCGGGTCCATCGACACGGCGAGTGAAAGCGACCTGAACGGCTACATGGCTGCGCGCCGTGGCGACAAGGCGACCTCCGCGAACCGGCGTCTGTCCGTGTTCCGCCGATATTACGGCTGGGCGTTGCGCGAGCATCGCGCGACGATCGATCCAACCTTGAAGCTGCGCTCGGCGAAGCAGCCGCCGCGCTTTCCATCGACGCTCAACGAAGCGCAAGTCGAAGCGCTGCTCGGCGCGCCGGACATCGAAACGCCGCTCGGTCTGCGCGACCGCACCATGCTCGAACTGATGTATGCGAGCGGCCTGCGCGTCACCGAACTCGTCACCTTGAAGACGGTGGCCGTCGGCCTGAACGAAGGCGTGGTGCGCGTGATGGGCAAGGGCTCTAAGGAACGCCTCGTGCCCTTCGGCGAACAAGCGCATGAGTGGCTGATGCGTTATCTGCGTGAATCGCGTCCCGCGTTGCTAGGCGCGCGCGCCGCGGATGCGCTCTTCGTCACCTCGCGCGGCGAGGGCATGACGCGGCAGCAGTTCTGGAACATCATCAAGCGTCATGCGCTGAACGGCGGCGTGCAGGCGCCGCTTTCGCCGCACACGCTGCGTCACGCGTTCGCGACGCATCTGCTCAATCACGGCGCGGATTTGCGCGTCGTGCAGCTTCTGCTAGGTCACTCCGATATCTCGACCACGCAGATCTATACGCACGTCGCGCGCGAGCGCTTGCAAAAGCTGCATCGGGAGCATCATCCGCGCGGTTGACTTGTTCGCCAGAACGATCGTGCCGCTGCATTGGCCGTTCAGCCGATGGTGAGCATGAAGCCGCGCCGCTACAATGCCTCCATGTCGAAAACCAAACATGTCTCCGAAACCCCGGCGACGCAGTTTCTGCGCCGTAACAAGGTCGAGTTCGGCGAGCATCCCTACGATTATGTCGAGCACGGCGGCACGGAGGAGTCCGCGCGGCAACTCGGCGTGGACGAGCATCGCGTCGTCAAGACACTCGTGATGGAAGACGAGAACGCGAAGCCGCTCATCGTGCTCATGCATGGCGACCGCACGGTGTCGACCAAGAACCTCGCGCGGCAGACGGGCGCGAAGCGCATCGAGCCATGCAAGCCCGAAGTGGCGAACCGGCATTCGGGCTATCTCGTGGGCGGCACGTCGCCGTTCGGCACGAAGAAGGCAATGCCCGTGTTTGTCGAATCGAGCATTCTCGAACTCGACATCATCTATCTGAACGGCGGCCGGCGCGGCTATCTCGTCAGTCTCGATCCGGCGGTGCTCACCGGCTTGCTCAACGCGAAGCCCGTGCAGTGCGCGAGCGTCGATTAGAATGCTGACCGCATTCGCCACGTCAAAGAAAGAGCCAACATGATTCCTCTGATCGTCGCCGTCGTGTCCTATCTGATCGGCTCGATTTCATTCGCCGTCGTCGTCAGCAAGTCGATGGGACTCGCCGATCCCCGTTCGTACGGCTCGGGCAATCCCGGCGCGACCAACGTGCTGCGCACCGGCAACAAGAAAGCGGCCATCCTCACGCTGATCGGCGATGCGTTCAAAGGCTGGCTGCCCGTGTGGGTCGTCGTGCACTTCGGCGCGGGCTGGGGGCTCGATCCGGCCGGGCTCGCGAGCGCGATCGCGCTGTCGGCCATCGCGGTTTTTCTCGGGCATCTGTACCCGATCTTCTTCAAGTTTCAGGGCGGCAAGGGCGTCGCGACGGCGGCCGGCGTGCTGCTCGCCATTCATCCGGCGCTCGGGGCGGCTACCTTGCTGACCTGGCTGATCATCGCGTTTTTCTTTCGCTATTCGTCGCTCGCGGCGCTCGTCGCGGCGGTCTTCGCACCGTTTTTTCAGGTGTTCCTATTCGGGCCGAGCCGCATCTCGCTCGCCGTGCTGGCGATGAGCGCGCTGCTCGTCTGGCGGCATCGGGCCAATATTTCGAAGTTGCTGGCGGGGCAGGAGAGCCGTATCGGCGACAAGAAGAAAGCGGCGCAGGCGGCGAGCGAGGCGGACTGAGCGCGGACCGGCGCAACGCTCGGCCTACCAAACAAAACGCCGTTCCACAGGCATGCGGAACGGCGTTTTTGCGTGCGCTGCATGGCGCTGCGGGAAAGTCCTGCAGTGCGCTGTTGGCCCGCTTGCTAAAGGTGAAAACCTCAGTCGCGGAAGTTGTTGAAGTCGAGCGGCGTGTCCGTGACTTCCTTCTTGAGCAGCGCGATGGTGCTTTGCAGGTCGTCGCGCTTCGTGCCTTGTATGCGCACCGCGTCGCCCTGAATGCTCGCCTGCACCTTGATCTTGCTGTCCTTCACGATTTTCACGACCTTCTTCGCCAGATCGCCCGACACGCCTTTCTTGATGGTCACGACCTGCTTGAGTTTGTCGCCGCCGATCTTTTCCTGCTTGCCGTAGTCGAGAAAACGCACGTCGACGCCGCGCTTGGCCAGCTTGCCGACCAGCACGTCCTTGACCTGGCCGAGCTTGAAATCGTCGTCGGCGTAGAGCGTGAGGTCGCGCTCCTTCTGTTCGACGCGTGAATCCGAACCCTTGAAGTCGAAACGCGTCGAGATTTCCTTGTTCGATTGTTCGATCGCGTTCTTCACTTCGATCATGTTTGCTTCGCTGACGACGTCAAACGATGGCATCTTGTTTTCCCCTTCAATGAGGCGAGCGCGCAGCGGGCGCGGCTCGCGCAATCGCTATAATCACAGACCTGACGTCATTCTACCGACGCGCCTGCGGTTCCCCAAGGTTGCGCCGATTCTCCCGGTTCGCCACGCGGTTTTTCCCTGTCATGTCCCACGCTTCCTTCACGCCGCCACCGTTGCTCGACGACTATTCGCTGCGAGCGCACAACACGTTCGGCTTCGACGTGCGAGCGCGTCACGCCATGCACGTCGATAGCGTCGATGCCGCGATCTCGCTCGCCGCCGATGCGCGCATCGCCAACATGCAGCAGTTCGTGCTCGGCGGCGGCAGCAATGTCGTGCTGACGCGCGAATTCGATGGCGTCGCGCTGATCGTCGGCATTCGTGGCAAGCGCGTGATCCACGAAGACGACGACGCCTGGCTCGTCGAAGCGGGCGCGGGCGAGAGCTGGCACGAGTTCGTCGCGTGGACGCTTGCGCAAGGCATGCCGGGCCTCGAAAACCTCGCGCTTATTCCTGGAACGGTCGGCGCGGCGCCTATCCAGAACATCGGCGCGTATGGCCTGGAAATGGGCGAGCGCTTCGAACGGCTGCACGCGGTGGAACTCGCGACTGGCGCGCACGCCCGTTTCGACCGGAATGAATGCGCGTTCGGCTATCGCGACAGTTTCTTCAAGCGGGCAGGGCGCGGGCGCTTTCTGATCACGTCGGTGGTGTTCCGGCTGCCGAAAGCGTGGCAGCCGCGCGCAGACTACGCGGATGTCGCGAGGGCGCTGGAAGGCGCATCCAGCCACGATGCACGAGCCATCTTTGATGCCGTCGTCGCCGTGCGCCGCGCCAAATTGCCGGACTGGACGGTGCTCGGCAACGCGGGCAGCTTCTTCAAAAATCCGGTGATGAGCGCGGAAGCGTTCGATGCATTGCGCGTGCGCGAACCCGGCGTCGTGTCGTATCGTCAGCCGGACGGAGCGGTGAAGCTGGCCGCGGGTTGGCTGATCGACCAGTGCGGGTGGAAGGGGCGTGGCGTCGGTGGCGCGGCGGTGCATGACCGGCAGGCGCTCGTGCTCGTGAATCGTGGCGATGCGACCGGCGCGCAAGTGCTCGAACTCGCCGAAGCGATCAAGCGCGACGTGCTCGCGCGCTTCGACGTCGAACTGGAGATGGAGCCGGTTTGCTTGTGAAACCGATGAGCGCGGGTTCGTGCGTCGAGGGCCGACGTTGGCGGCATGCGGTCGCGTTGACCGCGATGAAATCAGCCACGCGCGCGTGACCAGACCCTGACAACGCCGCGAAGAAGGGCGGCACTTCGATTCGAACCCCGCCCTTCCCGACAGCAACTCAGTGATTGAGCTTGCCCAGCAGCAAAAACTCCATCAACGCTTTCTGCACATGCAGACGGTTTTCCGCTTCGTCCCACACGACGCTTTGCGGGCCGTCGATCACTTCGGCGCTCACTTCCTCACCGCGATGCGCCGGCAAGCAGTGCATGAAGAGCGCATCCGGGTTGGCGCGCGACATCATCTCGCTATCGACGCACCAGTCCGCGAAGGCCGCCTTGCGCGCTTCGTTTTCCGCCTCGAAGCCCATGCTGGTCCAGACATCGGTGGTGACGAGATCGGCGCCCGCGCACGCTTCGTTCGGGTCTTCGAATGCTTCGTAGAACGGCTTGCTGTCTTCAGAAACCAGCGCGTGATCGAGCGTGTAGCCGGGCGGCGTCGAGAGGCGCAATTTGAAGCCCAGAATCTGCGCGGCTTCTATCCACGTGTAGAGCATGTTGTTCGCGTCGCCGACCCACGCGACCGTCTTGCCGTGAATCGGCCCGCGTTGTTCGTAGTACGTGAAAATGTCCGCGAGCACCTGACACGGGTGATACTCGTTGGTCAGCCCGTTGATGACCGGCACGCGCGAATTTTCTGCAAAGCGCTCGATGATCTCCTGCCCGAACGTGCGGATCATGATGATGTCCACCATGCGCGAGATGACCTGCGCCGCGTCCTCGACCGGTTCGCCGCGCCCGAGCTGCGTGTCGCGCGTATTGAGGAACACCGCGTGGCCGCCTAGCTGGAAGATGCCCGCCTCGAAGGAAAGGCGAGTGCGCGTCGAATTCTTCTCGAAGATCATCGCGAGCGTGCGGTCGTGCAGCGGATGATAAGTCTCGTAGTTCTTGAATTTGCGCTTCAGAATGCGCGCGCGTTCGAGCACGTACTCGTAGTCGTCGAGTGAAAAATCCTTGAACTGAAGATAGTGGCGAATTTTTTTGGCGGTCATGAAACGCAAGCGGCGGCTTCGACCCGGTGCCCGCCGATGCGCGAAGCGGCATCGAAAAGACCGGACGGCGCCGCCGTCGGGAGTGGTATCGCGTTCGAGCATAAAGGATTTTGCGATGTTTGACGAGGCTACCGAGGAGCCGATCGCTTTCTCCAGAAGGCTTCTGGACGGCCTTGCAGGGCGCTTGCAAGCATTGGTGCGCTGCGGAAGAAGGGTCGCTGCTGTATAATTGCGCTCGCTCGTTTCAACCGCTCTGCAACATTCAGCACCGTTTCACGCGTATGTGTACGAAGGCTCGCAAGAGCCGCTCGTGTTACCCCTTGCGTGTCTGGATTCAACAGTGCAGTCGAGTCCGTCTTCAGGGTGCGGGCGTGGCCAAGTCGGGAATTTTCTGTGACTGCCGCGTTCAGAGCCGCTAGTGCCTGCCAATGCAGGGCTCGTGGTTTCCGCGTCCGGTCGGCGCGTTCGCCGGTGTGCATCACCGGCTGTCAAAAGGTAATGCTACATGGCTGAATCATCCCCTACCGAGTACTTCATACAAGGCATCACCAAGAGCGGGCGCACGTTTCGGCCAAGCGACTGGTCCGAGCGCCTGTGCGGAGTGATGTCGGCTTTTGGGCCGGGGAAGAAAGGGCCGAACGCGCGCCTGCAATATTCCATCTATGTGCGGCCGACCATCATCGGGGACATCAAAGTCGTCATTCTCGACTCGCGCCTGCGCGACATCGAGCCAATGGCTTTCGACTTCGTGCTGAACTTCGCGAAGGACAACGATCTGGTCGTGACCGAGGCATGCGAGCTGCCGCCGCATCACGGCACGCAGACGCAGCAGAAGCGTTAATCAGCGCTTGTGGACCGACGAAAAAAAGCCCGCGTTCGCGGGCTTTTTCTTTACTGCGCAGCGGAAACAGGAAGCTGCTTCCAGTCAACTGCGGCAATGCATTGCATGCGCGCGTTTTCCGGAAGCAAGCCGGAATTACTGGGCAGCGGGGGCCTGCAAGCCCTTGATGGCTGCGGCCAGGCGGCTCTTATGACGAGCAGCCTTGTTCTTGTGGACGATCTTCTTGTCCGCGATGATGTCGATCGTCTTGACCGACGACTTGAACAATTCGGCTGCCTTGGCTTGGTCGCCGGCGTCGATCGCCTTGCGAACTGCCTTGATGGCCGTGCGGAACTTCGAGCGCAGCGCCGAGTTGTGCGAGTTGGCTTTGGCACCCTGACGGGCGCGCTTGCGAGCTTGTGCGGTATTTGCCATGACGGTTCCTTATCCTGTTTCTGCTGTTACTTGTCTGGAGCGCGTTACCCTTGTCTCGATGACTCCGGCGTCTTGCCAGGAGCGCCCGAAATGAGTACGAGAGGGCGATTCTTAACGCACTGCCTATGATCGGAATTCCCGGGAACGATTGCCCGGGAGCCTTGAAACTTGGCCTGACAGCGTGAATCTTGCTGTCGACTCTATGCCATTTCCACGTGTCTCCCTTGCCTCCCTTGCCTGTTAGGCAAGAAATGACATGAAGCGTCGAACTGTGCGAACTGTAAGTGCGTCACGACTGCGTGGATTGTAGCAGTGCGCGAAAGCCGAGCTTCGAAACCCGCGATTATAGCAAGCAAATACGAGATGTGACAAGAAAAGCCTCGCTCTGACGCCATTGCGCCGCAAATTCGATGCAATGGGTCAAAGTGACGTGCGCGAACGCCGATGCGGCCGCCGCGATCCGAAGCGCATCGCGCACGCCCCGTATAATAAGCGCCCCATGAATCTATTCCGAGCCCTCCTGACGGTCAGCGGCTTCACGCTTTTGTCGCGCGTGACCGGCCTGATCCGCGAAACGCTGATCGCCCGTGCCTTCGGCGCCAGTCTCTACACCGACGCGTTCTATGTCGCGTTCCGCATACCGAACCTGCTGCGGCGTCTGTCCGCGGAAGGCGCGTTCGCGCAGGCGTTCGTTCCTATCCTCGCCGAGTTCAAGAACAGTCAAGGTCACGATCCGACCAAGGCGCTCGTCGATGCCATGTCCACCGTGCTCACATGGGGCCTCGTCGTGCTGTCGCTCGTCGGCATGGCCGGCGCGAGCTGGGTCGTCTTCGCGGTCGCGTCCGGCCTGAAGCACGATGGTCAGGCGTACGTCCTTGCCGTTGAGATGACGCGGATCATGTTCCCGTACATCATCTTTATCTCGCTGACGACGCTCGCCTCGGGCGTGCTCAATACGTACAAGCAGTTCTCGTTGCCCGCGTTCGCGCCGGTGCTCCTGAACGTGTCGTTCATTTTCGCGGCGGTGTTCGTCGCGCCGCATCTGAAAGTGCCGGTGTACGCGCTGGCCTACGCGGTGATCGCGGGTGGCGCGTTGCAGTTCCTCGTGCAGTTTCCGGGTCTGCGGAAGATCGACATGGCGCCGCGCATCGGGCTCAACTTCTTGCAGGCGCTGCGGCATCCGGGCGTGAAGCGCGTGCTGCTGAAGATGGTGCCCGCCACGTTCGCGGTGTCGGTCGGACAACTGAGCCTCATCATCAACACGAATATCGCGTCGAATATCGGGCAGGGCGCGGTGTCATGGATCAACTACGCCGACCGGCTGATGGAGTTTCCCACCGCGCTCCTCGGCGCGGCGCTCGGCACGATCTTGCTGCCGAGTCTCTCGAAAGCCCACGTCGATGCCAACAACGACGAGTATTCCGCGCTGCTCGACTGGGGTTTGCGCATCACCTTTCTGCTCGCGGCGCCGAGCGCGGTCGCGTTGTTCTTCTTCGCCGAACCGCTCACCGCGACGCTCTTTCACTACGGCAAGTTCGACAGCCATTCCGTCGTGATGGTCGGCCGCGCGCTGTCGGCATATGGCATTGGGCTGATCGGGCTGATCCTCATCAAGATCCTGGCGCCGGGTTTCTACGCGAAGCAGGACATCAAGACGCCGGTGAAGATCGCCATTGGCGTGCTCATCATGACGCAGGTGAGCAACTACATCTTCGTGCCGATCTTCTCGCACGCGGGTCTTACGCTCTCTATCGGCCTCGGCGCACTCGCGAACGCACTGCTGTTGTTCATCGGCTTGCGGCGCCGGCAGATCTATAAGCCGTCGCCGGGCTGGCTGCTATTCTTCGTGCAGATGATCGGGGCATGCCTCGTGCTGGCTGGAACCATGCACTGGGTCGCTGGCAACTTCGACTGGATCGCCATGCGCGCAACGCCGTTCACGCGGATCGCGTTGCTGGGTGCGAGCCTTGTCGTGTTCGCCGCGTTATATTTCGGTATTCTGGCGGCGATGGGCTTCAAATACGCCTATTTCAAGAGACGAACGCTTTGATGACGACAACGCGTATCCTCGACTACTTTACTTCGCTCGTGGCGGACGACGAGAGTCTTCCGCTCACGGAAGCGGCTTTGTCGCTTGCGCAGGACGCGTATCCCGATCTCGACATGCAAGCGGTGCTCGCGGAGATCGACGAACTCGTCGTGCGGGCGCGTCGCCGCATGCCCGACGACGCGGACATGAAGCAAAAGGTCGAGGCGCTCAATCGTTACTTCTTCCGCGAACTGGGTTTCTCGAGCAACCTCAACGATTACTACGACCCGGACAACAGCCATCTGAACGTGGTGTTGCGCCGGCGTCGCGGCATTCCGATTTCGCTTGCGGTGATCTATCTGGAAATGGCCGATCAGCTCGGTCTGCCCGTGCGCGGCGTGTCGTTTCCCGGGCATTTCCTGCTGCGTGTCTCGACGCCCGATCACGATCTCATGCTCGATCCGACCACCGGCCAGACGCTTTCCGAAGCGCAGATGGTCGAAATGCTGGAGCCGTATGTGCAGCGCGTGGGCGAATCCATTGGCAGCGCGTTGCGCGTGTTGTTGCAGCCGGCGACGCGCCGCGAGATCGTCGCGCGCATGCTGCGCAATCTGAAAAGCATCTACTTGCAGACGGAGCGCTGGCAGCGCTTGCTCGCCGTGCAGCAGCGGCTCGTCATCGTGTTACCGGGAAGTATCGAGGAAGTGCGCGACCGTGGTTTTGCCTACGCGCGGCTCGATTATCTGCGTCCGGCGCTCGAAGATCTGCAGCGTTATCTGGAAGATCGTCCCGATGCGGAAGATGCAACCGTTGTCGAAACCGAGCTGCATGAACTGAGGCAGCGCACGCAGCACGACGGCGACTAAGAACGGCGGAGCGATCCGCCGTTTTTTTGCTTACTTCGGCTGCATGCGAATTGCGCCGTCGAGACGGATGACTTCACCGTTGAGCATCGGGTTATCGAAAATCTGTTTGACGAGCAGCGCGTATTCGTTCGGCTTGCCAAGACGCGGCGGGAACGGAACCATGGCGCCGAGCGCGTCCTGTACGTCTTGCGGCATGCCGAGCAGCATCGGCGTTTCGAAGAGACCAGGCGCGATGGTCATCACGCGGATACCGTTTCTCGACAAATCGCGTGCGATGGGCAACGTCATGCCGGCCACGCCGCTCTTGGACGCCGCATAGGCCGCTTGGCCCATTTGCCCGTCGAACGCCGCGACCGACGCCGTATTCACGATCACCCCGCGTTCGCCCGTTTCGTTGGGCGCGTTCTTCGACATGACCTCGGCCGCGAGCCGAATCATGTTGAACGTGCCGATGAGATTAACCGCGATGACCTTGCTGAACAGATCGAGCGGATGCGGCCCGTCGCGGCCCACCGTCTTCGATGCCGGCGCGATGCCCGCGCAATTCACTAGTCCACGCAGAGTGCCGCGTTGAGTGGCGGCTTCGATGGCGCGGTGGCCGTCGCCCTCCTGACTGACATCGCATTTGACGAACTCGCCGGACAACTCCTTCGCCAGCGCGGCGCCCGCCGCTTCGTTCATGTCCGCGATGACGACCGTTCCGCCTAGCCCGGCGACGAGCCGCGCGGTGGCCTCACCCAGGCCGGACGCGCCGCCGGTGATCAGAAAAACGTTGCCTTGTATCTCCATGTCTCTTCTCCTTGATATGAGGAAGTGCTGCATTCGCGGCCCTCGTGAGGCCGTTCGATTTTATGGCTCGCCATTTTAGCTTGGCGAGCAAGTCTGAAGGCGTAAAAAAACCCGCTCGGCGAAGAGCGGGTTTTCCGTGACGCGGGCAAGTTACTTCAAAGCATCGAACACGCGCGTGCGGATTTCATCGACCGCGCCGAGCCCGGAAATCTTGCGATATTCCGGCGCCTTCAGCCCGTTCGTTTCACCGCGCTTCGCCCAGTCGTTGTAGTACGCGATGAGCGGCTTGGTCTGCGCTTCATACACGTCGAGCCGCTTCTTCACGGTTTCTTCCTTGTCGTCGTCGCGCTGGATCAGCGGCTCGCCGGTGACGTCGTCCGTCATGTCGTTCTTCGGCGGATTGAACTTGACGTGATACGTGCGGCCCGACGCCGCGTGGACGCGACGCCCGCTCATACGCGTGATGATCTCGTCGAACGGCACGTCGATTTCCAGCACGTAGTCGATTACGACAGCCGCGTTCTTCATGGCTTCCGCTTGCGGAATGGTGCGCGGGAAACCGTCGAACAGATAGCCGTTCTTGCAGTCGTCCGCGAGCAGCCGCTCCTTCACGAGATTGATGATGAGCGTGTCCGGCACGAGCTCGCCCGCGTCCATATAGCCCTTGGCCTCGACGCCGAGTGGCGAGCCCGCCTTCACGGCCGCGCGCAACATGTCGCCGGTCGAGATCTGCGGAATGCCGAACTTTTCCTTGATGAAGTTTGCCTGGGTGCCCTTGCCCGCGCCGGGTGCGCCCAACAGGATCAAACGCATGGTGATATCTCCGAATCGTCTAGAAACCGCGCGGCGAGTCTGAATCTGCATCCGGTGGCCAGGCTCGCGCGGCGTCGACGACAGAGCGCGCAGCCGATTCGAAAGTCGGCGCGGCACCCGCGGACAGCGGCGCAACGTTGAGCGTGGCGCTGACCGGAAGGCTCGCGCAATCGCTTGATTATGCCACGGCTCATTACGAACGCGGCCGTAATAACGGCGATAGAAATCGCTGTGATTCCCGCCGCGCAAGCGTTTGGCGGGGGTATACACGGGTTGTGCGAGCTTTCAGCCGGCGCTGGAAAAGAGCGCCTGGACGCGCGCGAGATCGGCGGGTGTATCGACGCCCGGTGCAGGTGTTTCATGCGTGACGCGCACCGCGATGCGCTCGCCATGCCACAACGCGCGCAGTTGTTCGAGCGCCTCGGCGGCTTCGATGGGCGCTTGCGCGAGGTTTGGAAACTCGCGCAGAAACTTCGCGCGATACGCGTACAGGCCAATATGCCGCAGCACGTTTTCGGGCACCGAAGGCAGCGCCGAAAGCGCGGCGACGTCCGGCCAGTGCGATTGCCACGCGTCGCGCGTCCAGGGAATGGGCGCGCGCGAGAAGTAGAGCGCGACGCTCTTCGCATCGAGCACGACTTTCACGACATTCGGATTGAACACGTCGGCGGCATCGTGAATGGGATGCGCGGCCGTGGCGATTGCGCATTCGGGATGCGCCGCGAGATGCGCGGCGACATCGCGCACGAGTTGCGGGTCGATGAGCGGCTCGTCGCCCTGAACGTTCACGACGATGGCGTCGTCGGGCCAGTTCAGACGCGTCGCTACTTCGGCGAGACGGTCGGTGCCGGTGGGGTGATCCGAGCGCGTGAGCATCACTTCGATGCCGTGATCGCGCGAAGCCTCGACCACGCGGTCGGAGTCGGTTGCGACGATCACCTGGCTCGCGCCGGACTCGCGCGCGCGTTCGGCGACGCGCACGACCATCGGCTTGCCGCCGATATCGGCGAGCGGTTTGTTCGGCAGCCGCGTGGAAGCAAGACGCGCCGGAACGACGGCGATGAACGGCACGGACATGATCGGACCTTACGCGCCGCCAACCGGCTTCAACGGCTCGACCGGCGTGCCTTCCACCGTTTGACGCGCTTCGTCGACGAGCATCACGGGAATGCCGTCGCGAATGGGATAAGCAAGTTTGTCCGCGCTGCAGACGAGTTCCTGCGCCGCGCGGTCATAGGTGAGCGGACCCTTGCAGATCGGGCAGACGAGGATTTCAAGCAGACGTGCGTCCACGGAGTTTCTCCACAACTAGAGCGATGAGGCGAGGCCTGAGCACGGCTTGCACGGGAACGACCCAGATGCGCGCATCACGCCAGGCCCCAAATTTTACTGCATCCTTCTCGGTGATTAGGATGGCGTCGGCTTTCACGTCCTCGAAAGGATTCTCGCGATACGAATAGTGATCGGGGAACGCGCGCGTGCCAGGCGTGATGCCGGCGGCGCGCAAGGTCGCGAAGAAGCGCTCGGGCGAACCGATGCCCGCGGCGGCGACCACTTTCTCGCCTGCGAACTGCGCGAGCGGACGGCGCACCGATGGATCGTCGAGCAGCCAGGCATCGCCCGATTCGAGTTCGAGCGCAAAGGTGTTGGGCCACGGCGGCAAGGTGCGGTCGTAGGGACTGTTGATGAGCGTCGCGTCGCGATGGCGCGACATCGGTTCGCGCAACGGGCCGGCGGGCAGCAGGAAGCCGTTGCCGCCGAGGCGGTCGTCGAATACGACGAGCTCGAACACGCGCGCGAGCCGATAGTGCTGCAGGCCGTCGTCGGACACGATGACATCGACTTCGGGATGCGCCTCGACCAGCGCACGCGCCGCCGCCACGCGATCCGGGCACACGAAGACCGGCGCGTGAGTGCGGCGCGCGATCAACAGCGGCTCGTCGCCGACTTGCGCGGCGGCCGAGGTCGGCGCGACGCTCGTCGGCTTCGCGATCTTCGCGCCGTATCCGCGCGAAACGACGCCCGGCTGATGCCCTGCCGCGCGCAGAGCCTCGACGAGCGCGATGACCGTCGGCGTCTTGCCCGTGCCACCGACCGTCACGTTGCCGACGACGACCACCGGCACGCCGACATCGACGCGCTTGATCCAGCCGAGTTCAAAGAACGCTCGGCGCGTCGCGGCAATCGCGCCGAAGATGCAGGCGAAGGGCGTGAGCGCCCACGCAACGGGACCGCGCTTGCGCCATTCGCGTGCGAAAAAGTTTTCGATGGGCGGTTTGAAGTCAGACATGGTCCGCCTTCGCGACGATGGCGTTTGAGCCGGTCAACGGGTGAAGCTTGGCGCGCAACGGCAACTCCTTCTATACGGTCAGCGTTGAACGGAATGCATGGCCGGCGATGTTTCTACGCAGGGTCAGGCCGGTGCTCGAACCCCGGACTCTATCGCGCGGACGGCCTCGACGCCAGCCGGTTAGCCAAACGGCCGAGGGCGCGCGCCTGTGGATAACTCTGTGAAAAACTCGCGGCCGAAGAGCAGCGATTCCGCGTCAGGAAAGAGTTGCTTCGGATAATGCGGACATAAGACAAATATAAGCGAGTTAAATCAACGAGTTGCAACGTATTCAAAGGCTCGCCGGGGTGCTTGCGATCAGCAAGCGGTAAGTCTTTCTGTGTGGACACTTGCTACACTGGCGTACCTTATCCGGCGGATCTTGTCCATCAGTCAGATGGTTCTTCCGGCCCGATCTCTCGCTTTCTCGCCCATGACTCCCGATTCTTTGATGCCGCAAGGCAGCGATGCCGTCATCCCCGTTTCCGTGCTCAATCGTGCGATCAACACGATGCTCGAACGGTCGTTTCCGCTCGTGTGGGTATCGGGCGAAGTCTCGAACTTCACGCGCGCCGCGAGCGGACACTGGTACTTCTCGATCAAGGATGCGGGCGCGCAGATGCGCTGCGTGATGTTTCGCGGCCGCGCGCAATACGCCGAATTCACGCCGCGCGAAGGCGACAAGATCGAGGTGCGCGCGCTCGTCACCATGTACGAGCCGCGCGGCGAACTGCAACTCAACGTGGAAGCGGTGCGGCGCACGGGGCAGGGGCGGCTTTTCGAGGCATTTCTGCGGCTGAAGGCGCAGCTCGAAAGCGAAGGCTTGTTCGCGGCGGAACGCAAGCGCGCGCTGCCGACGCATCCGCGTGGCATAGGCATCGTGACGTCGCTGCAGGCGGCGGCGTTGCGCGACGTGTTGACGACACTCGCGCGCCGCGCGCCACATGTGCCGGTCGTCGTTTATCCCGCGCCGGTGCAAGGAACGGGCGTCGGCGCGAAGCTCGCGACGATGGTCGAAGCGGCGAGCGCGCGGCGCGAAGTCGATGTGCTGATCGTGTGCCGGGGCGGCGGGTCCATCGAAGATTTATGGGCGTTCAACGAGGAAGTGCTCGCGCGCGCGATCGCGGCGAGCAGCGTGCCGGTGGTGAGCGGCGTCGGCCATGAGACCGACTTCACGATCGCCGATTTCGCCGCCGACATGCGCGCGCCGACGCCGACCGCCGCTGCCGAACTCGTCAGTCCGCAGCGCGTGGTGTTGCTGCAGGAACTGGATCAGCGTCACGCGGCGCTCGCACGAAGTTTTGGCCGGACGATGGAGCGTCGCGCCCAGGAACTCGACTGGCTCGCGCGCCGCCTCGTGAGTCCCGCCGAGCGTCTGGCAAGGCAACACGTGCATCTGCGGCAACTGGCGGGGGGGGGGGGGGGGGGGGGGGGGGGGGGGGGGGGGGGGGGGGGGGGGGGGGGGGGGGGGGGGGGGGGGGGGG